>JANOWM010000096.1:0-14691 GCA_031417875.1 Candidatus Altimarinota bacterium | reverse complement strand
CAGCTTCAGCACTATACACGCCTCATTAATCATAGGCCTAGAGAACGACTCTGATGGCTTACTCCATATGAAGCATTCCATGAATTATCTTTCTAATGAAAAGTTGCATTTGACTTTAGAACTCATCCTTAAAACGTATCTTCTGTATCAGGATCCGGAGAAGATACTATCCTATTTGTATCGTCAATTATTCAGTCATCGAATATATATCAGGTATAAGTGTTCATTGTACGGAACCACTTATTCGCATAAATTTTTCGTCTTACCATGGCACAGAGGCTTTTTGAACGCACATCATGACAGATCCTGGCCAATTCCTTCCTTTCTTCTCGAACTCATCGGTAGTAATCTTCGATATCGAGATCATCATCTCCATAAGACATCAGGATGACATGCGCTTTTTTGTGAAACTCCTTGTGAAGCCGGTAGACGCTTCTACAAAATGCATCGATTCCTCCATAAAAAATCCCATCACCTGCATTTTCCATCAGTGTGCAAAGTCCTCGGTAAATATTGGCAGTATCTATGAAAATATCGTCATGATGTATCGGGGTACCGATAGGAGCACTCATTCACATATATGTTTAAGAGAATTATCTTATAAGAGATAAAATTGTCTCTACATGAGCCATCGTTCATGGCAAGAGTGATGACGGACTGAGTGTAGCATAGGCATCGGATGATTCATTCCCTCTTAGTGCCATTTCACATCCCTCACTATATTCTTTTTGGAGTCTGCTAATTCCACGTCGTATAGGGTAGGTTAGCCCGAGCTTTGACTCTATCATCTGGGGAATATAAGAACTTCAAAAAAGAGAACTATAATCAAGTCACTGTCTACGAAGCTCTACTCTTGCATCAGCTTGTTCTCTACGACCGTCATGGTAACCTCACATGAGGATGGAAATTCAGGAAAGCATAGAATGAAAATAAATAAAAAAATAGTATCAATTTCCCCTACACTATACCTTACCATTGTCTCTCTTAATCTCTACTACTTTCCAATTTTCATGATTTTGAGCACCTCTTATGAACGCCTCATTATGTGAAGCGGAAAACACTTGAGATCCCCTAACTTCTAACACTTTGGATCATATTTGTCGGGCTCGCTCAGAAGTAAGGCCATTTGTCGGCTCATCGAGGATGATGATTTGCTTTTTATTTGAATCTATACTATCGATAGTTTCTAATGTTTTTAGTCCGAGGGATTTATTTTTTCCTCCATGACTATCAAGCAGGGTAATCACTTTTGCTGAATAAATAGATACCATATTTTTTCCTTTTGGAACTATATATCACCAAGAAGTTGCCGGGACATCAATGGATGGATACGTATCATTCATCATCATTGCGACGGTAGAGTAAACTTTATTGGTGGCTATCTTGTGATCTTTTGCGTACAATCGGAGACTTTCGATAAATACTTCTCGAGTTTCCGGAAGTAAAAAAACATTTCCATACTTGTCATCATTTTGCGAGTCCTCCGCACCTTGGACATACTGAGCGATAAGATTGGACAATTGTGCTTCTGGAACATATGGCAACTTTGCATGAAACAAGTTATCGATATTATTACTAAAATATAGCGAAAATGCCTCTTCCAGAGCTATAACGAGTTCGTCATCTGTTGCGAGTTCCTTTTCAGTATCACCATCAGTGTCCCCCGTGATTTTCCAGCTATTTCCATCAAAATGCTTTGCAAACGACGCAAAAACATTGTTTGTTCCTTGAATTACTCCATTTTGAAATTCTTTACGTCTCTCGAGGCTCTGAAAAAGTGCTGAAAGAAATGTGGTCTTTCATACGCCGTTATCTCAGATAAAAAGCATATTTTTCCCATCAGGTCTAAACTCAGTTCAGACGGTGAGAGCAGAATGATCATGTGGAAGATTGATAATTTCGAGAGAATTGATCATACGACACTATATTAAAGTAATGATACTCTATTTTATTATGGAATAATGTCAAGTATAAAACATAGTATAAAAAATTCGTCAATAGATTTTAGAAAAAACTTGCTTTTTTCGGTTTCTCTGTATAATCCCGCTCGAATTCCTATTTTTCACACACTCTTTATTATGCAGTACCGAAATATCGCCATTATCGCCCACGTTGATCACGGAAAGACTACCCTCGTCGATGCTCTTTTGAAGCAATCTGGAACGTTTCGTGAAAACGAAGATGTCGGAACCACGATCATGGACTCAAATGATCAGGAACGCGAACGTGGAATCACCATCTATGCAAAAAATACCGCCGTCTACTACAAGGACGTCAAAATCAATATCGTGGATACTCCCGGACATGCCGACTTTGGATCAGAAGTCGAGCGAGTACTTCGTATGGTTGATTCAGTATGTCTCGTCGTAGACGCCTACGAAGGACCAATGCCACAGACAAAATTCGTTCTCAAAAAAGCGCTCGAGCTCGGTCTCAAACCACTCGTGATCATCAACAAGATCGACAAACCAACAGCTCAGCCTGAAGCCGTCATCGATATGCTTTTTGATCTCTTTGTCCAGCTCGGTGCAACAGATGAACAGCTTGATATCACGGATGGTCGTATCGTCTATACGATTGCTCGTGAAGGAATCGCAAAAATGGAGCTCGCAGATGAGAACAAAGATATCACTCCACTTTTTGATACGATCCTCTCCCAAGTAGCTCAGGCAGAAAATGACACAACCAAGCCATTTAAGATGCAGATCGCAAACCTCGCCTATGACAACTACGTCGGACGTATGGGAATCGGTCGTGTCTATGAAGGAACGGTCAAGGTCGGACAATCAGTCACCGTCATCGCCAATGATGGAACTCGCCGAACAGGAAAAATCTCAAAAGTCTATACATCACTCGGGCTCAAAAAAATCGAAGTAAACGAAGGAGAAGCAGGTGATATCATCACGATCGCAGGAATCCCTGATATCTACGTGGGAGAAACTGTCTGTGGTGATGCTGATGCGATCGCCATGCCTCCTATTACGGTCGATGAGCCAACACTCACGATGGAATTTATGGTAAATGACTCTCCATTTGCTGGAAAAGAAGGAAAATTTGTCACATCTCGTCAGATTCGAGATCGTCTCGAAAAAGAAACTGAGATGAACGTAGGACTCAAAATCGATTTTGAAGGTTCTGATGGAAACTCCTACAAGGTATCAGGTCGTGGAGAGCTCCACCTCTCAGTGCTGGTCGAAACCATGCGCCGTGAAGGATTCGAACTCCAGGTTGGTGCTCCACAAGTGATATTTCACATGGTCGATGGAAAAAAACACGAACCAATTGAAACAGTGGTGATGTGGGTTCCTGAGGAAGCATCTGGAACCATATTTGAACGTCTCGGAAAGAGAAAATGAATCTGTAAAAATATGAACACTGTCGGTGGTGTGACGAATATGGAATTCGAAGTCCCGACTCGTGGACTTCTCGGATTTCGCTCACGATTTGTCGTAGAAACGAAGGGTGAAGGAATAATCTATTCATCGTTTGATCACTACGAAGAATACAAGGGTGCTATCGAAAAACGTGATGTTGGATCGATGATCTCAGGATGTGGTGGTGCTGCTATGGCGTTTTCACTCTTTAACCTTCAGGAACGAGGACCGATTCTTATCGAACCAACAACTGAAGTCTACGAAGGAATGATCATCGGAGAACATCTCAAATGATCTGATCTCGTGGTGAATCCTACTAAAAACAAACAACTCACAAATATGCGAGCATCTGGAACAGATGAGGCTATTCGTCTCACTCCAATTCGCAAGATGACGCTCGAAGATTGTCTGGATTATATCGGTGATGATGAGTACGTCGAAGTCACTCCTTCATCGCTTCGCCTTCGTAAAAAATGGCTCACAGAAGGAGATCGCAAGAAAAATGGAAGTCAGAAGAATGGGTAATAATTCAGTCTATAAATAGAAAAACACATACTCCCTGGAGTATGTGTTTTTCTATAGGGCTTCCGTTTACTTACTCAAAATGAGCTTACTTTCCATACTAGAGGTTTCTTTAAATATCTGTAATAACTCACAAAATCGAGGAAAAATAGGATCTATAATATTATCAATAGCAAATAAAAGATAATCTCATCCAAGAAAATATCATTTCCTGATATCATGCCAGTGTGTATCATAATTTTCATGATTATTTCCGGAGAATTCCATGAGTGCTTGCCTGAAAGCTGTTACTTCGGACATATAACCAAATAAGTACTCAGTTGATTGCACTTTATCAAATCCTGATTTTCAGGATAATCCTATATAAAACTCTTCTGCTATGAGTTCTGTTACTGCCTAATTCATAGCAGTATGCTCTGGGATAGCAACTCCTCATGTATTTATTTCTATTTCTAATCCTGTTCGGTAGACCATCAGATGGAGCGTATCTTTTGACGACATATCATCCCCCAGGATACTCCCCCTGAGGTCATAGAGATTCTTTCATTCCCTTAGAGTTTTTTCTGAAGGGACTTCACTCGAAAAAAGATGGGATAATTCATGAGACAAAACCATCAGAAAAGCTTCCTCATGTGTTATAACCACTCATTTCGTCGATGCTACCCTGATAATTTCTCCATAATAAATATTGATAGTTCTTTTTCGGTCATTGTATACATATACGAAAGACCCGCTCGGATGAGTACTGATATCATCTTGTGCTCAACCAAGAAAGGGATGTATACAAAATTCGATGTTTCCTTCTCTCAGTTCAACATAGTTCTCAATTTGTCTATCCCCCATACATTCAAATGCCTCCATATATAAAACAAATTCTAAACAAATATTTCTTGCATATCGGTCTTTTAGTCTTTCCGAGTGGAAATTATTATGAAAATCTTCCACAAGTCGCTGGAGGACTGATATTTTCGTTTTCTCTACGTGATCAGCAGTGGAAATAATGGCAGATTGGGCACGAAATCAGTTCAATGTTGCTAGTATATGCCACATAGTTCATCGTATCAATGCTCGTAAAAGCTCCAAAGACTCAGTATCATCTCATGAAATACCAATAGAATGAGCCGTTTGATCAAAACATTTTTGATAGATATGCGAAGTGTTGTGCATAAGGTTTTATTAAATTTCTATGTCATATTTTTTCACCTCCAAGAGATAATCTATGAGTGGTTTGAGTTCTTGCTTTATGACATCGAGAAGATTTGACTCTACTGCACTTATTTTGGTAAGAAAATCTTGCATTTCCTGTATAGACATGGCTTTTACGGTAAAAAGTAATTGTTATATTGTATATAGATTTGCATAAAAGCAAGTTCATATTATAATATCCTCCTTATATACTTAGGATCTTACTATGTCACTCGATATTTCTAATCAGTTGATCGATATTGCGGAGCGTACCATTGCTGAACTCAAACAACTCCATATAGAAACAACAACTAAAGGCGTAACAGTCACATTGGACCAGGCGAGAAAAGTGCTTGCAAAAACCAGTGAGGCGATTCTCGCCCTTTTCCATCTACGTCAGATTGATTCTGGTCTTATAGCTGAAACAAAGAAGTGATGAGATGCTATTCTCGACATGACTCGTGAATTCGTGGTGATCGACAGTGCATGACAAAGAGCTCTCGAAGTTGGATTGGATCCAAATCTGAGTAAAACACTTATGTGGCTCATAACCGCCATGTCAAAAGAAGTTCAGAGAGTAACTCTTAAAAGACCCTCTGTATTTACCCCCGAAAAACTGAATCTTGAGACGTGAAGAGCCAACCTCCTGGCTTTGACCAAAAAAATAGCTCCTCACTATGCGAATTATGGTGAAGGATTTAGTGCGACCAAGATAACTCACGAAGAAGAATTGCTCAATATTTTAAAAAGTGCCCAGTGACTTTCCGGAGTTGCTGTAGATCTTTGAACTGCAAATGGGTATGTAGCGAGAGCATTGGGGAAAATGTGAAATTTTTCAAGTATACATGGATATGATATTTCTCCTGAAATGGTGAGAGAAGCAAATACACTCAAGTGAACAAAAGAGCACTATAGTGTTCTTGATATCGCAGAAGGTATTCCCCATGAGGATGGAAGTGTCGATTTTTTGGTCGCGAGTCTTGGGTCGGCATGAGAGGTTCATCCTGATATTTTAAAAGAGGTATCGAGAGTGCTCAAAAAATGATGAAAAGCATACCTTTCATTTTATAATAAAGATGCCTTTGCTCATAAAGCATGGCAACCACAAATGAATACTCTCGAGATTGTATATAATCCCTTGGCAAGTATCGTCGAAGTGCCTGTATGGAATGATGAGACAAAGCGGTTTGATGTCTTCAAGATCCCCGCTCTTTCGAAAAGCGCCAATGAAGTTCGTCAGGAAGCCCAAGTAAACTGATTAACTATCGATGAAATTCAAAGTTTTCCTCTTTTGATTGCTTCCGTATCACCTTCATTTTTTCAAGATGAAGGACAGGTTTCTGATATTGTGAAGCGCGATCGGGCTCTCTGAACAGTAGAGCCATTTAGCGGTTATTATTTAAATGTTCTAGTAAGAAAAGACTAAAGGCTCACTAAATTCGAGTGAAACTCGTATCTAAATTTTTACGAATTTTTTGACAAAATATTCAATTCTTATATCATATTCCCATATGAGTATTTCATTTCGAGCATCTTGGCATCATTTTCTCACCTCACGGTGTGGAATTTTGTCGTAGGTAATATTTTATTATCCCTTCAAATCCTCCGTGAGTTTTCTCAAACTTCCGGGGGATTTTTTAAATTTCAAAATATGTATCTCTACTTCAAATTCTCACAGACTTGGCAAAATATATGGCATCACTACCTCTCACATTGGCGATGAATTTTTGAGTATACTTATGTACCTTCTTTTCACCGCCCAAGAGGCGGATTTTATTTTTAAAAAATTATACTATATGAACAAACAAATTACCATCGCTCTTCCTGGAGAATGTCGCTTATGACCAGATGTCAAAAGCGCTCTCGTTTCCATGGGACTCATCGCGTCAAACGATATCAATCTCGATATGATGCCTCTCAAATGAAGTAACAATGTGAGATTTCTCAGCCTTCGTTGAGATGAAGCGATTAGATACTTCCTCTGATGAAAAATAGCAGGTGTTATCAGCGGGGATGATGCTCTCACAGAAAAACTCCTTGCAAACGGAAAACGGATCTACCGAGATGGAGATAATGCACTCGGTTATGATACCTATGTTGCAGATGAAGATAATCCAGATTACTCTGAAGAGTGTCCTATTAAGGTCCTTGATGTAAGACAAAGAATCAACCGATTATTTTCTCTTGATGCACTCACCCCTTCTAGTATGTGAGTCCTTACTCGCAAAGATGAAGAGAGAGAACTCATGCAAATCTCGCGTAAAGGCGAGATACTCACCAGTTATCCATACCTGGTGCGCTCCCTATTATCTCAAAAATTTCGGTGATACAATGTATGAAGTATTGCATATGTGAGCTGAAAAGTCGAAGCACTCCTTGCTGCTGGCTTCTGAAGATCTGCTATTGATATTGTCGATACTGGATCAAGCGCCAAGAAAAATTGACTCAAAGTCTGAGAAACTCTGTTTCAGTCATTTCCTATTGGTTTATTTTTTGAGAAAGACCTACAAGATGGGTCTATTATCAAGAAAACATCAAACACTCTCATAGAAGCAAATAGTGAAGCAGTGGAGAGAAAAAGAAGGTCTCAACGGTAGAGTTACGTCAAAAGGAAATTCTTTCAACTTCTGAGAGGATTTTTGAATTTATTTCACCATCGCTTCCACAAACCCCATAAAAAGGGGATGCGGATGCGTCGGGCGAGAGGCAAGCTCCGGGTGAGCCTGTGTTGCTATCATATATGGATGATCACGGAGCTCAACGATCTCAGCAAGAGTTCCATCAGGAGAAAGTGCTGAGACGATAAATCCTGCCTTCTCCATCTGTTCTCGGTAATTGGGATTGAACTCGAAACGATGGCGATGGCGCTCACTCACGATCATAGCTCCGTCATCGCGAGGCACGAAGCGATCCAGGTTTCAGAGCATGGATTGCTTTGTCGTTTCGCTTTGCTCCACTCCTCGCAATGACGATTGGTACACCTTCTCTGCCAGTGTTCCTTTTTTTATCACGCACTCATAGCTTCCAAGACGCATATTGCCTCCTTTGGTAGTGAGTCACTTTTGATGTTCCATAATGTGGATGATATTGTTTTCCCCATCTGGTGTAATCTCTTCACTCGAGGCATCTGTGATTCCGAGGACATTTCGTGCAAATTCGACTGCCATAATCTGAGACCCAAGACATATCCCTAGGTAGGGGATTTTATGAGTTCGTGCATACTCCGCGGTCATAATCATTCCCTCAAATCACCTATCTCCAAATCCTCCAGGAATACAGATTCCATCGAGATTTTCGAGAAGTTTTACACCATCACGTTCGATATCTTCTGCTTCGATAAACCTGAGCTTCACTCGTTTTCTCTCTGCAAAACCGGCACATTTGAGTCATTCATTGAGTGAGTAGTACGCATCCTCGAGTCCGACATACTTTCCTACCATTCACACACGCAGAACATCACTTGAAGAATCGATATTTTCGAGAAAACTTTCCCACTTCTTCATATCCGGGGTTTTCTTTCCAAAACCAAGAGCCGAAGTGATTTTTTCTCAAAATTGTTCACTATGAAATGCGAGTGGAACTCGATAAATCGAATCTAGTGTCGGTGCTGATATCACCTGATCACGCCTAAAACCTCAAGCACTCGCGATTTTCTCGAGCATATCCTCTGGAATATCCGTATCAGCACGGACGATGAGAAAATCAGGACTAATTCCATAGCTCATGAGCGCACGAACAGAGTGCTGAATTGGTTTACTTTTGAGTTCCTTTGACGCAAGAAGATACGGAAGAAGTGCCACATGGACAAATCTTACATTTTCTTCACCGAGCTCGTGACGAAGCTGACGAGCGGATTCCAGGATATACTCATTTTCCATATCACCGACCGTTCCACCGATTTCAACGATCGAAATATCAGCTCATGTCGAATCGTGTCCAAGTTTTATTTTTTCTTTCACGAGGTCTGTGAGATGAGGAACAATCTGAACTGTTCATCCCAGATAATCCCCTCGTCGTTCCTTGGTGATAATTTCTTCATAGAGTTTCCCTGAGGTAAATGAAGAAAACTTATTGAGATTCGTATCGAGAAATCGTTCATAGTGACCGATATCGAGATCCGTCTCAGCTCCATCTTCGGTCACAAAGACTTCTCCATGCTGAAATGGACTCATGGTTCCAGGATCCACATTCAAATATCCATCAAATTTTTGGCAAAATACTTTGTACCCTGCTCATTTGAGAAGTGCTCAGATAGATGCTGCTGCGATTCACTTTCCGATTCATGAGAGCACTCAGCCAGTGACGAAGATTATTTTCATGGGTGTAATAAATGGAGTTAAATTTATTTTTAGTACATGTTTTTTGATATCTGCGGAAGGATTATCAAAAACGAGCAGTTCGAGGCAGAAAAATTTTTTCGAAGGGAGCTTACTGACATGGTAAGTAACCGAGAAATAAATTTTTCTAACGATGAAATGTGAAGTTTTTCATAATCCTAAAAGAAAAGAAGGTCGTAAAAGACCTTCTTTTTAGTTACTACAGGATGCGATCGGCTTTATCGTACGCATACAACCATTATAGGAAAATACATGAAAAAATCAAGAAAGAATTACCCGACTTCTCTCATGGCATCTTCTACCATATGACTCCGTGTCGCATTATCTATCTGTCCATTTGGTATAAGTCCTCGAGACTTTTGATATTTCTTAAGAGCTATGATTGTTGAACCAAGCATGATTCATGATTTTTTTCCGGAAAAAAATCATGCTCAGGAAAGAATATTTTGAAGAGCTATAATATGTTCTCATTTTTCTCATTTTTTCGGAGAACCTATGGAGCTCATTCGTCATTCTATAATAAATGTCTTTTGTTCCCATATATCCCTTTCTGAAAGAAGAAGTTTTTTATTTTCCTCGATAATTTTGAGTTCTGCATCTTGTATTTTTTGGAATACTCCATGTTCTTTTGCGAGCGAAAGTCGAGTTTTTGGACCAAAGCTTCCAGCTCCTATTTCATTTTTTGTAGTGATGATTCCATGATCCATTTGATAACCGGTAATCATTGATTTTATATCACCAGCTTCTGCTGTATATCCAAGATCCGAAAATGCATTTATAACATCTTCTGAAATGGTACCAACTGCTACATTTTTGACGGTTTTATAATCTTTGAGATTGACTCGTCATTTATCGATTCCATCGAGATCGATTGGATTCATCGTCATAGCGACTTCAGGAGTAATAAACGTTCCGACAACCTCTCGACGTCACCAAAGAAGCGCTCTACGAAGACCCTCCTCACCATATCACATCCAAATATCGATACGATCATGAGGCTCTCCACGATCCCACGCTGCTACAATAGCTCATCCTCTATCTTCCACTCGACCGACTCCAAGCCCTGAAAAAAAAATATTGGTCCCAAAATCGTATGACTTTGGGGCCGCAATCATTCCAGTAAAGACTGGTGTGCCACTGGCACCATTGGTTCCATTTCCATTGAGCCGCCTTTCAGCGTTATAGTTTCACTTAAAGTAAAAGCTCTGATCTGGAAGTGGAGAATAGTACGCGGTAACAATAAATGTTTTTTCTGTTTCGGAAGCAAATGACGTATCCGGAGGAGATATCATCAGCGCCGAAAAGAGAATCATGAGGTATCCGATGGTACGCTTATATGGGGTTTCCCATATATTATGAAGATTGTTTTCAAATCGCTTGTACCAAGGAAGATGAAGATGAAGAGAAAAACTTCCTTCTTCTTCGAAAAGAGTTTTACCTGCATTTCCGAGAAGAGAAAAAATTTGCTCTCGCACTTGATTTTTTATAGTCGAACTACCGAAATCTGAGAAAAAAGAATACATGAATAAGTTTTAGGAATAAAACCTCGTGTCACATGGATTAAATCTATGTGAAGAGGACAATCCAAAGGAGATTGGCTCTTTTTCAAAAAACCTTACGAGGAGTATAGCACTTTATTGCTTCCGAAATCAAGGATATTGCCTTGACCTTGTATATATTTTGTGTTCTATAACTCATATATACCTGAAGTTTTTACGGAAATCCGTCTATCAGTCACTATTTGATTTTTCGCTTCCATCCAAGCATACATGAGGATATTTCACGAAATTTCTTCCTGATAGGTGACCTATGATATAGAAAAAATGGAAAAAGACAAAAATTTTTTGCAATCGAACAAACTTTTCATATACTTCCGTGGCTCGTATCAAACGAGTGACCTTTTTGTGTCATGGCGGCCATAGCTCAGTTGGTTAGAGCGTCGGACTGTGAATCCGAAGGTCGAGGGTTCGAACCCCTTTGGCCGCCCCATTTATTTTCTAATTTTTTATTTCTTATGTCAGATTTTAGCAAAGACCTCGCCTCTTCAGCGCCTATTCAGTCATATAAGACTGGGGAAGTCGTCACAGGTACGGTCGTCGTATCGAACCAAAAAATGATCCTCGTGGATCTTGAAGGTCAGTTTACTGGTATTATTACTGGTACTCATATGCAATCTTCCACCGAAGATGCAACTGATATCAAGTCAGGAGATCGTATCGAATCTATCATTATCGGTGATGACGCTCATAGCGGACTCATTCACCTTTCACTTCGAAAAGCAAGCCAAGCAAAGCTTATCGAAAAACTCCATTCAAATTTTGATACCAAAGAAATTATTACCGTCGTTCCAAACGAAGCAAACAAGTGAGGACTTCTCATCGATCTCGATGGAATCAAGGGATTTATCCCCGTTTCTCAGCTCACTCCAGTTCACTACCCACGTGTCGAAGGTGCCAATACAGAAAAAATTCTTGAGCATCTCCAAAAACTCGTTGGAAAACCATTCCAAGTTCGCGTTATCAATGTCGATCCATCTGGAAAGAAAATTATCTTCTCTGAAAAGGCAGCAATCGAAGAACAACGCAATGTTGCACTCAAAACGATCAAGATCGGAGATATCGTCGAAGGAGTCGTCTCATGAATTCTTACCTATGGACTCTTCGTGACATTTCACGGAGTGGAAGGTCTCGTACACGTCTCAGAAATCGACTGGGGACACGTGAACAATCCACACAAGCACGCAAAAATCGGTGACAAAGTCACGATCCAAATTATCGGTATCGAAGGAGAGAAAATTTCTCTTTCTATCAAACGACTCAAGGCAAACCCTTGGCAAGTACTCGCTGATAAGTACCAAGTAGGTGATATTATCGAGGCGCCAATTCTTCGCCTTTCACAGTTCGGTATATTTCTCGAACTCGACGGTGGAATCTCTGGACTTATCCACCTCTCAGAGATACAAGCGGAGATGATGGAAGGAATCGAAGCAAAGATTCATGTCGGTGAGATGATGAAAGCACGAATTATCACTTTTGATTCTATCGCAAAGCGTATCGGACTCTCACTCAAGGCACTCGATCCAAACTACGTTCCTCCAGCATCCCTTCCTGAAATCCCAGCGGAAGCACTCGAAGCGTAATCAATACTCTTCCAAAAAATCCTCCAGAAATGGGGGATTTTTTAAAATACGATAACAATTCCTTTACTTTTTACTTGCATTCTTTCCCTCTTTCTCTATAATCCGCGTACTTGCCTCCAAGTAGGAAAGAAATGCACCCATAGCTCAATTGGAAGAGTAGCGGTCTTCGAAGCCGTTGGTTGTAGGTTCGAACCCTACTGGGTGCACCAGTATAGCAGAAAGTGATTCCTCATAACTTTCCATGCTTTCCTCTCAGAAATAATGCTCGGGTGGTGGAATGGTAGACACGTACGTTTGAGGTGCGTATGCCTTCGGGTGTGTGGGTTCAAGTCCCATCTCGAGCACCAGAAAAATATAAACTCTTATTCGAAAGGATAGGAGATTATTTTTATCTTCTTTACTTGATTTTTATGACCCTTGCTATTATCCGACCAGCTCATCCTGAACAAGTATGATCAAAATCGAAAGTAAAATTTTTTTGAGATTTTAAAAAAGAACTCAAAAAAATTCTTGAGAAACTCGAAATATCTCTCTCTGTCGAAATATGAAAAGAGTATGTTATAGATTCTATTATAACTGGAAGTAACGATATAAAACTTCGAATAGGTGATGAAGAAAAGTGAATATATAAGCTCGTGCATATCATCTTTCGTTACCATCATGATGATGAAAAGTACGGAAATGTGCATATCGAAATCTCCACCGATGAACTCTCGAAAAAAACAAAAACTCAGTTTCTCTGAAAATTTCTCGTCACAAAGATAAAAGATATCGAAAAAGAAGTACTCAAAAATACGCTCTACCACATAAAAGCCATTTACTAAAGGTTCCATTTTTTTATTTTGCCAATTAGCTCTTTTTTCCTATAATCAGTGAAATGCAATCAAAAACTATAAAAGTCTGTACCGGACGATCTTGTACTGAAAGACACTCGAACTATATCCTCTCGCGTATCACCGCTGACCGCAGTTTTTACTCATATCCGGAAGAACTCACGATCGAGACATGTCTTTGCCAATGACGATGTAAAGAAGGACCAACAGTGGTATTTGATAATGATGTTCAAGTATTTATGAATCCGATAAAAGCCAGTGAAATGCTCCGAAAAAAGGTCAATGAATGGAAAAATAGGAAATAGTAGGATGGTTGGATAGTTATTAGTAAGATAGGCTAGGATTTGAATTTTTTTATGATTTTTCATGTTTTCGATTTATACCGCATTCCCCCGTGGCTACTGTGCATGAGTCCATCGTGCTGTCGGTATGCTCATGGAAATTGTCTCGTCATATCCTCCGCCTATCTATGTGAATCACGAGATTATTCACAACACTTTTGTCGTACGCATGTTTGAGCGAAAAGGCGTGATATTTGAACCCAATCTCGATGAAATTCCTCTCTGAAGTCTCGTTGTGATATCAGCACATGGAACATGACCAAGTTACTTTAGAGAGCTTCGTGAAAAGTGAATGCGATGGATCGACGCGACGTGTCCACTAGTGGATAAGGTACATCGTGAAGCACGAGATTTTATCGCGAAAGGTTACCATATCCTCTATATCGGAAAAAAGTGACACCAAGAAGCCCTCGGGGTAATGGATGAAGGGGGAAAATGTTTTACACTCATCGAGAATGAAGAAGAAGATATAGAGAGGGTAAGGAGTGACTTGCTCAGTCATGCTGAAAGCATCTCATTGTCCAAAAATCCGGAGCAAAGATTCTTACAGAATGACAGAAACCAGCCGAATTTCGCCATTCTCACTCAAACCACTCTCTCTGTCGATGATACGGCACATCTGATAAAAAAAATACAGGAAGTATTTCCACAGGTTGTTCTCCCAAAAACCGGAGATATCTGCTACGCGACCACCAACCGTCAGAGGGCAGTAAAAGTACTTGCAGAAAAAGTCGATACCGTTGTCGTCGTTGGGTCAAAAAATAGCTCCAATTCATCGAAACTTCGCCAAGTTGCTGAAGAAATGTGAAAAAAAGCATATCTCATCGACTCAAAAGATGAAATCGAAGTGACCTGGTTTGATAATTCAAAGTCTATTTGAGTCACGGCATGAGCCTCCGGTCCTGAAGAACTCGTAGCATGAGTCATCGAGCATCTACGTATACTCGGGGGAGTATTTGC
>JANOWM010000095.1:0-2468 GCA_031417875.1 Candidatus Altimarinota bacterium | reverse complement strand
AAATGATATGAAAATGCATGTTAACGTCTCTTACTCATATGAATAGAGATGATGATAGTTTTGAATGAAAACTTCTTTTACCAGTAGGAACAATGATGTGGTCAGGAAAAATAGATGATCATTCCCTAAAAATGTTTACACTCAAATGATCGACACCAATAGGAACTATCGATATGAATCTCGTTGAAGATGGAGAGTTTATCCGCGGTCCACTCATGGTAAAGCAATGAGATAGTGAGATACTCCAAGCAAATGTCTGACTCAAGATGAAAAAAGGGAATTTTGGTTTTGACATCGATGTACTTACTCCGGAAGGAACAGGCAGTGCCTTAAAAACCATACTGGATGTGACGTACAACTCTAAAAAGTTTACTGACAGCATTGATGTACCTTCACCAGTAACTGCATTTAGTGAATTTCTGAAGGAACTTGAAACGATTGTTCCGAAAGAAGAACTCCCTATCCTCATGGATTCCGGATCAGCTATACAATAATTCTTACTTTTGATTCCTATGCGAAAAACACTCGTGTTCATAACGATCATTGCCCTTATCATCTCTATTGTGGGTACTTGAGTGATTGTTTACTTTGGTACACAGATACCAGTTTCTTCTGATGTCTCTAATAGTTAATCTCTTGTTTTTATGATTAAAGATCCACTCCATCTTACGAGCGAACAAAAACTGGAAATTATCTATCACCTCACGATCGCAGCCGAAAATCGAAGGCGGCGAAAATTTTGGTGAGGTATAGTTAAGAGAATTATTATTGTAATACTTATTATTCTTGCTTTTATGTACCGAGAGCTGTTTGTAATGAAAGTAGCAGAATTTATGGAACCATTTATTCTCAAACAGGCAAAAAAAATGATGGATGAAGGAAGCAGGACAGAGTTTATAAACCAAGTTCGACAAGCGGTAGGAAAGGAAGTAAGATAGTATGATTATTACCCCTCTTTGACATACCGAATTTCTCATAGATATAAAAAATAAAGATGATGAAAATGTTCGAATCCTCGTCGATAGCTGGCTTTCGGATTTTGGAGCATGAGATCTCATGGAACGCTCTACGAAAATAAAGCTCGATAGAGAAATATTCTCGTCTATCAACGCTATTTATATATCACATTCACATACAGATCATCTTGATCCTTATACGATTGTCGAGATTTTTAAATGTGCACAACCCCTCCTCATTATTCCATTTACTCTCGAATACCTTGTTCCACTTATTCATGAATTTCTCGGAAGCATCGAGATTCATATTTTAAAAAATAGTGAACCATTCCTGTTTCGTGGTATTGAAATCAGAGGATATATGTTTCCAAATGAGAACATTACCAATGAAGACGATGTCATGATGATCGGTATTTCAAATGAGAAAGAACTCCTCTTCGCTGAGATAGACAGTGTTCCTGATGAATATAGTGAAGAAGTCGCAAAATCACTCCGTGAGATATTTACCCGTCACGAATACATAACGCGATGCTATATCGCGAGTCGAAATGAACTGGAATGACAGATTCCATCATATGACCTTACCGAAAAAAAATATCAGAGCTTTCGAAGTGAGTATATTGCTGGAAGAAAAGAAGAGATGCGAGCATCCTATGAAAAATATGAATACGAAGAATATGTGGATTTTCCAAATATTTTTACCCTTCCAGGATTTTGTCGTGGATTTGTGGGGCAATGACTCTGTTATCCATGGAGCATGTCAGAATCTCTTTCAAAAAGGAATATTTTTCCACTTGAAGAAATAGCATCTATGGAAAGTGATCTTGGGTGACATCATGGATATGAGTTTTCACAAAAAGCACTCCTTCCAGGGCGGCAGTATATCATAGAAAATGGCACAATCGAAAAAGGGAGAAAAGAATGTCCGATAGGGGAAATAGTGAAAAATGAAGAGTGAACAATGACGAATACAGACCTCTATAATGAGAGAAGGTATGCCTCATGACCACTTTTTCCACGTGAAAACATCGACCTTTTAGATGCCAAGAGTCGTATTCTCAAAGTTTTGAACTATCGATTTCTTCCATATTGGTCGGCCAGTCCGGTCGCGAGTCTCCGTGAAGCGCTCATAAAAAATAATGGGATATATAGGATTGAATTAAAACTATGAAATAGCAGTACTTTTGTTCCTGATGATCCTGTCATCGCGAGGGACGAAGCGATCCAGACATTGATAATAGAGCATGGATTGCTTCATTCTTCGCAATGACGGAAACAAGAAATCCAGACAATCATCTTCGAATACTCCACTCGTCACTCTGATTTTAGAGAAATATCTTATACGCCTGATATAATACTCGATGAAGAATATTTTATCGAAGATATCCTGGACTTTCTCGAAGGAAAGCAAGACCTCTATTCTAATTTTTGGCATAAACTCGATCCAAAAAAGACGTATCGACTCTGGATGTGTCTTGGTGCAAATTTTTGCAATAATGACCTCGTGCTCAA
>JANOWM010000094.1:0-1973 GCA_031417875.1 Candidatus Altimarinota bacterium | reverse complement strand
CTATGGTTCATCTGATATGACTTCGAGTTTTGCATGGATCAGCATCTGAGGAAACATAGTGATAGATCCAGGAGTATCAAATAATCCAGCATCATGAGTTTCGAAACTTTCAGGAGTATACGTCACTATTGCAAAAAATAATACATGAGGACAATTCCGATCTCTCGGAGATGCGACATCTACTCGTATTCTCAAAATAGATGGATCACTTTATGGAAATGCCACTCCACTCCTTGCTTCTCGACTCTATGCTCGCGGAACGAGCGCTTATGAAATCCTCACTACAGGAACCATCATTACCTACTCAAATCGCGCACTTGTCAATCCTCCACCACTTCTGCGAGAATATCTCGGGAATTATAGTGTGGAGCGAGTGGTAAAATAATTTATAACTTTTTTTATATGGCAGATCTTGGAAGAAAAGCATCTTGAACAACTCTTGAGGGATGACTTAAGGTATGACCGTGATTTGATGCAAATGTATCTGACACATTTAATAGAACTGTATTGATGAGAACAGTAATAAATGAGTGATGATCGAGATCTATTCCATTGGTACTAAGTTACCAGAATCAAGTCGGATCATTGATTGATCCATCCCTGTGAAGATAAATACATATCTGTAAAACCTCGAAAGAGGTTTTTATTTTCCCTTGCTCTCGTGAGTTTTTTCTCTATAATTCCCACATGACTACCTCCTACATGGACCTCGTAAATGTTCCATCTTTTGGAAAAAAACGAGAAAACAACTTCAATCCTGAGCGCTGAGATGTCGCATTTTTCTGTCGTGAATGCTGGAAAGCGGTTGAGCCAATTCAGCTCGAACCCCAAAAAATAGGAAAACAAATGCGAGAATATCTCTATGAATGTCCTCATTGCCATGGAAAACGCGTAGCTATAGGGACAAAAGAAGGGCTCAAAGAGCACTATGAGAGAAAGGGGAATTAATAGTTTTGATTGCTCATTTTCCCCATCAGAAAGAGCACTTCAAAATTATCTTTTAGAAATTAACATAATTTTAATAAAGTTTCATAGAATGTCTATGAGATTTTTTTAAAATAATTTGCATTCAAAAAGTTTATGAATATATATAGTCGTATACATTGTATACTTTTATAAACTTACGCAATAATCTTATGGAAAAACTCACGTCCAAAGAACAACTCGTTCTCCAGAAAATCAAGGAGTTCCTTTCGGAATGACAGAAAATCACGGTGAGAGCACTTCAAAGCGCTTTGTCATATGCTTCACCACGATCGATATCTGTCCTTCTGGATAAGCTCATCGAAAAATGATGGATCTACCGAGATGTTCGAGATCATATTTGTATTGCTCCATCTTTTGAGAGAGAAAGTGCATCAGTTCTTTCTATTCCACTCGTTGGTGCTATTGCTTGCGGAATGCCGATATTTGCCGAGGAGAATATCGAAACTTCTATTCCTGTTTCCACCGCGATTGTGAGTCCATGACACTAATATTTTTTCCTCAGGGCTGATGGAGACTCGATGGATAAAAAATGAGTAAACGACGGGGATCTCATCCTCATACAAAAGACGAGTATCGCTCGAGATGGACAAATCGTCGTCGCTCTCATAAATGACGAAGCAACGCTCAAAGAATTTCGCACTCGAGAAAATTCTGTATTTCTCCTCCCGCATTCGACGAATCCTCGGCATGTCCCGATCATTCTCGATGGTGAACATGATAGCTTTAGTATCCAGTGAATCTTTGTCCGGAGCTTTCCAGGAAATCTCTTTTCTTAACCCTTCTTTTTATGCTTACCCCACTTTTCTACATCAATCGCATCCTCTTTGCTGCTTTTTTTCTCGCAGTTCTCTCTCTTTTTATTTAAAATATTTACTTTTTTCTTATGACTGATAATCGAAAAGAGGCTCTTGCCTCAGCTCTCTCTATGATCGAGAAACAATTTGGTGCCGGTTCTATTATGAAGCTCGGAGATAAGTCCCATCTTG
>JANOWM010000093.1:0-8532 GCA_031417875.1 Candidatus Altimarinota bacterium | reverse complement strand
TTGGACAAGTGAAAAACTTCGCTTCCGTTTTCCGATAGAGCTCACAACTGGTTTTTTTGTTTTTTCCTTTCTCCTTCTCATTCTCTGAGCATTTTGAGTATATAACCTCTCGGGCCTACTCATACTCTTGGCCATACTCGTCATAGTATCCTACCCATGACTCAAGAGAACCTACGAAGAAATAAAAAACACATCGGTTACCTATGCTAACCACTCACTTAATGGAAATCTCGAAGAGGCATTCTCTCCACGACTTCTCTCAGCTGAGATCGCATTTATTGTCGTAACATTTCTCATAAATGTATCACTTATAAATGCCATTCGTCCTATGCCAATCTGATGGGATGATCTCGGAGCATATATGAACTTCCCGAAAATTATGGCGCTCTCAGGGGAATATATTCTCGGAGCTGGTATGTATGCTTGGCAGATGATTACAGGAACGGGATATCTTTTCTCATATACCGCAGCTCAGGCTTTTTATGTTAACCAGCTCGGATGAATCCTTGCAGTTATAGGACTTACTTGTGCACTATCACTGCTATTTGAGACAAAAAATAAAATCTTTTTCATCTCACTTCCTATCATCTTCGCAACTATTTTTTATGCGATGCCAATGAATATTTTTCAGCAAGCGAAGGATATGAAGCTTGACCCTGCTTTTCTTTTTATCAGTATTAGCACGTTTCTCACCCTGTATCGAGCTTACGAGCCGAACAATTCAGAAAAACAAAATGTGTCATATATTCTACTTGCAGGTATTCTTATCGGATTTGCCTTTAGTGTGAAGTTTACAGCGCTCATGCTCATCATTATGGGTCCTGCATACATAGCATATAGACTTCTTTCTGTCTCTGGTTTTTTTGGATTTTTCTTTCTTTTTCTCGCTACTTTCACAAAACTTGGTCTCTGGAAACAAATGAATGTCTGGCTTCCTCTCGATAAGCCAGGACTCCTTACGGCCGCAAGCGCCCTCATGCTCGCAATCTCTATTTTTTCTTTTACTATCGCGTTCTACACTCATGGTGAGAAACCTCTCAAAAAATGGGGAATCTGAACGCTTTTATTTCTCCTTGGTGTATTTATCTGAGTCTCTCCTTGGCTCATAAAAAATGGAAGTGAAGTAGGAAAAGATCTTTTTACATGAGATAAAACAACAGTTATAAATGCTATTCTTGGTGGATCTGGATGAAACTTTAGAGCTGACTTTGCAAAAGTATATACAGAAAGTGAATACAAGGAAAAACAGGAGAGTGAAAAAAATGCCTCCATCACCAGTGACGGAAAGTCTTTAAATGAAGATTTTTGAAGGTATTTTGGATATGAAAAATGACTCAACAACTATCTCAAACTCCCCGCAAATCTCACATTCCAAAAAAATCAACCGGGAGAATTTACGGATATTACCTTCATATTTCTTGCCTTTATTCCGGCGATTCTTCTTTTCGTACGAGGTAGAAAATTTAGTTTTCCGATAGGAATTTCACTCCTTCTTTCTGGAATGTATTTCTACTATTTTTCTCCTGCCATGTGAGAAAAACTTACGAATATATTTGGATTAGTAGAGCTCCCTCTTGGATATATTTTTATCCTTGTATTCAATACCATTTTTATTCTTTTTTCTCATTTTGCTATCGAAGACTCAGATGAGAATAAAAAACTCAAAGAAATTATCTTTGCGCTCTGAATCTATGGTTTTTTATTCTGGATTAGTGCCTTTGGAATCGTATGGTATGGAATACTCGTGTATTTCCTCTTTCTCTCGCTTATAGGACTCTCTAGCATGAATTTTACTGCTTACACGGAAGAAGAAAAGAAAGATGAAAACCTTATGTCAGTAAAAATAACTCTCACTGTCATTTTTCTTATATTTATCTTTGCATATTTTCTTCGTTCGAGTCTTCCTCACGGATGGAACAATCTCAAAGAAGCCTCATACAACGAGTTTAAATACAACATCCTCAATCAAGAAGAATCTATTTTTGCCTACCGACAAGACTATGTGACTCCTATTGCCACAATGAACATAGCTGACCTAAATAAACTCATAAAAAGTGTTGAAAGTCAGGCGACAAGTAAAGAGCTCAAAGAACTCTTTACTTCCTGAAAACTCGATGGCGTGAACATACGTGAATTTGCATATATTCTCTTTTCTCTTTCAAACAATAAAAAAAATCTACGTATTTCAGAAGATGCTTCTCGGCTTGGAAATATACTTTTTAAGGCCATTCTTTACCCGAGTAAGGATATGAAAAATAATGGATGAATCTACCGAATAGGGACATTTATGACCTATCTTATCGATCGGAATCGCCAAAGATTCTTCGATGATAGCCTGGTGTTTTCATTTGAAACTTATTTCTATGACCCGAGCCCTGAAGCCACTATCGACCGTATGAAGAAAATGGGGTTTAAGTACCTTCTCATCGATCTCAATGCCGCAACTATAGACAAAGACCCTCGACATGCCCTCACGACTCGTTTCGAACACCTTCTTCATACCATGAAGGCAAGAAATCTCAAACTCGTAGATACGGATAACCTCTGTCTACGTTTTGCTATCGATATGTACAAAAATGGCGAACTCCAAGACCCGAATGCCTATATCGATGTCGCAGGAACCAACTATGAAAGTTATCGAACTATGAGTGGATCGGAAATTGCTATTGCGAGATATACGAAACAACTCAACTGCAATAACACTATCCTGCGAACGCTCTATTCATGAGAAGATGGGGTGACAAAATATCCATACCTTGCCCCCTTAAAAGAAGCTATCGATAGCGAAAAGGCACTTGGTTCGGATCCTGAAAATCAAAAGAAACTCCAAAGAATCTTTTCACAATTTTTTTGACAAAGCTGGTTCGTTCTCTTCGAGGTTTCTAATGCACCAAAACTCGCAGAACCCGTAAATACTCCGACTACAAATACGGGAAGTTCCGCATGAACTGGTCAACTACAAAAATAACTATTCTTTTATAAAGTTTCGATAACCTCTCGAAACTGATTCGCACGATCAAGATAATCTCGAAAAAGTCAAAATGAAGCACATCCAGGTGAGAGCATGAGAATATCTCATGACTCTCATTTTGAGAATAAAAATCATACAGACTCACTCAGAGAATCTGAGAGGAGGAAAGGTATATTTCAGTTTTTCGCTATCTTTTCAAAGTAGTGTTTCGTTGTACCAATACACGCCATCGCCTTCACTCGTTTCGAAAATTTTGGCGCGAGATATTCAAATGAATCTCATTTATCCGATCACCCTACGATGAGAAGGAGATTTTTAGTGTCGCCAAATGATGAGAGTGCCGCTTCGAGACTTTGACTGGATGTTGATTTTGAATCCTCGACAAAAGTGATACCATTTTTTTCTCCTATTACTTCGAGCCTATGTGGAAGCCCTTTGATGGTTTTGAGATGTTCTCGAGTATGTTCGATAGGAATTTCCATCTCTTTGAGAACGAGGAGAACTGACGAGATATTCATCATGTTATGATCTCATGAAAATTGAGTTTTTGTCATATCAATAGTAAAATCTTCTCCATTTTTTCATGATGAAAATATACTTGCATTCTGAGGAATTTCGAAAATCAGATTTGCACCTTTTGCAAAATCTTTCACTTGCTCATTTATAAATGCTTTTTTCTTCGTTCGTAGTATTACCTGCATTTTTGCATCGAGATAATCCTGAAGATCGCTGTGCCAATTCTGGTGGTCTCGCTTAAAATTCGTAAATATCGAATAATCAGACTCAAATTTTCGAAGTAAGAATCCCATAAAACTCGATATTTCTACCACGATAATCCCCTCTTTTTCTCATTTTTTGAGTATCTCAAGAATGGTAGACGAAAATGGAATATCAAAATTCCCCGAAAGATAAACACTTTTTTTGACATTATACTCTTTTTTGAGTATACTATACATAATCCAGCTGGTTGTAGATTTGCCATCGGTTCCTGTTACAGAGATAATTTCAAAATCTTTTGGCAAAAACTGATAAGCAAAATCGAGCTCTGAAAAGACTTTTCCAGACTGGTAGACCGAGTGATGAGCCGGAACTCCTGGTGAAGGAATAATCGACTCATACGCGTCAAACGACCCTGGAGCATCACTCTCGTCGCAAATCTCATAGGAAATCCCTCTGTATTCACAGAGCTCTCTAACCGCATTTCCTACCTTTCATTTCCCATAAATTAAAAGCATACATTTATAATAAAAAAAATGCCCCTAAATACAAAAGATAATTCATCTGCTGATATCTCTCAAGCTGCTACGCCAAGCTGGATGATAGATATGCATATTAAAGATCATGACGATGCTCGATGAATTTTTTATGAAACATCCGATAAAGATTCTCCTTTTTGAGCTTTTACCCTTCTAGATCTCTTCGGAGCAGAAGAATTTTCTCCAGTCGCTATAAGAGAAAAATTATTTTCCTTTCTTTGAGTGACTGATACTCCTAATCATGCAAAGTTTGCTCTCAGGAAAATAAATTCTTTTTATACTGAAGCTATTAACTTTCTCGAGACTGTTCTCTATAGGCAAATGCCTATTGGGCTCAAAACAAGAAAATGGGAAAGCATTGAGGATTTTGTTGTTGGGATCTGATCTCATACAAACCGTCAAAATAGTGGGGCATATAGCCTTATGTTTTGTGCTATCATAAAGACTATGTTTATCGAAGCTGAATTAGATGAAGATAGAAGTGTTGATGAACTCGATACCGACATGACATCACTCTTAGCAAAAATAAAAGATCTTCCTGGATTAAAGATTAAGAAAACAAAAGAAGTTCTAACAAATTATATTGACTACGAATTAGATGGGCTCTATGCGGGAAAGATGGAGAATAGACCGAAGAGTCGAAATTCCATAAAAACAAAAATGATATATAATCGAAAATATAATAAACTCAGTAAATTCAAGGACCTTCTTGCTCTGAGGTTTGAGCTTGATCCAAGCAAAGGAGAAACTGGATATATCCATACTATACTCAAAATCAAAGCACATCTTTATGGTGATAAGACTGTAGATTTTGAAATCAAATGAAATATCCTCTCTCCCCATTCCATCGATACCCTCAAAGCAAACAAAATAAATGTTATTATCAAATCTCCAAAATGAGCATGAAGCCTGCAATATGAAGATGCAAAATTTGTATGATGACAGGTAAAGATAAAATGACCTAATGGAAAGAGTACAAAAGTAATTCAGCCTGAAGTACAATTTGTTCTCCCAAATAATAAAAATGAAGCCTGATTTTCAAGTCATAAAGTATATGAACTCAAGAAGGTGCTTTCAGCAAATGTTCGACTCTTTGGTGCTATTACTCTCTGAAATCTCGGGTATATACTTGCGCATTTTGACGCTTGATTTGATAAAAGATCTCTGCTAAATCATCTCCTCTATCCTCAAGATGGCAAAACAAAACCATTTCTCTGTATTCTTCAGGCGAAAAGTAAAACAACTGGAAGGACAAAAACATACCTTAGCACCACTGATGTTTATGAAGAATCGATGAATGAGAATGTGTTTTCTCTTCGAGATATTTATCCTCATTTTCCACCAATTCTAAACAAACAATGAAGCACTACTGGCGATATACAATCTCTCGTACATACGACTGTTGAAAATATTATAAAGAGGTCTAAATAACTCTTCTTTTTTCTAACCACCCCTCAAATTTCTTCGCAGATTCCTCCCCTGGATCAATGAGGATCAGATCTCGCGATTGTTTAGTAATATTTTTCCACACCTTCTCGATACTCTCACGGATGAGTGGGTAGTGAGTACACCCGAGGACAAGTACTTCGATATCAGGTGAAAACTTTCATAGATATTCCTCCAGGCGTGTTTCGATCTCAACTCAGGACGTATTCCCAGCTTCGATAAGCGGAACGATCCCTGGAGCCCCTATTTCTTCGACGATGATTCGATCGTCGAGAATATGAACTCGATCTTTATATGCGCGGATACGGACCGTCGCTTCGGTCGCGAGGACTCAGATTTTTTTATATCCTCATTCTATCACTGCTTCTGCTCATGGAACGGTCACTCAGAGAATATGACGTCCAATAAAAACCTCTTTTTGTAGCCACCTGAGTGCATGGACACTCGCGGTGTTACAGGCAAGGATGACGACATCGGCTCAGCGAGCAAAGAGCTTCCCAACTCATATTCGCGTGAGCTCTCGTATTTCATCTCATGTTTTTCCACCATACGGCGCATGCTCTCTGTCCATCTCGAGTATCATATCGATGTGAGGATACTTCTTCTTAAAAGCCTCCATTACGACCTTCCCACCCAGTCATGAATCAAAAAATCAAAGAAGCATTGAATAAAAAAGAAATTACGATACAATAATAGTACTTATATATCAAGAAAAATCAATGCAACTCACTACTGTAGCATCTGTGACTCCAGAGATTGCTATTGGATGAATCCATGACCCTACGATCGATGGCAAATGAAGGATCGCTATTCCCACAGAATGGCGGAACCTCTTTCCTCCCCATACAGATATCAGTATTGTATACGGACCGAATTTTCTTCTCTTAGTAAATAAAGAACTCCCTGTTGATCCAGGAAAAGAGCTTATTGTATGGAACAGGCCTATTGATAATACTGGAAGGCTTCTTATTTGAGAAGGCATTTACTCGGCATGTGGTCTAAATCAGAAACCGGAAAAAGCGTGACTCATAGCACGATGAAATCATATCGAACTCTATCTTGACCCAATAAAATTCAAAGAATCTCTTCAAAGGGCCTGAAATGCTGCTATAGATTTTCAAGGAAAACTCATGTGAATCTTCGAAAAAACTCCCTAATTGGGAGTCTTTTTTATTCTCAAACAAACCATTTTGGATTTTGTCAGACTTTTGTCTTTCCGATAGATATGATGAGAACTCGTGATATCCACATGGCACTAAAGAGTGAGAGGACGATACCAAGTCCGAGCATAAATCCAAATCCTTTTATCATCGAAATACCAAATATATAGAGGATGACCGCTGATGTAAGTGAAGTAATATGTGAGTCCCAGATCGCCGTCCACGAGCGTTCAAATCCGATTTTAACTGCTTTTTCAGTTGTTTCACCTGCACGAAATGCTTCACGCATGCGCTCAAATATGAGGATATTCGCATCGATCGCAAGCCCTATAGAGAGGATAGCACCGGCGATAGAAGCAAGTGTAAGGACTACTCATGAAAACTTCACGAGTGCGATAAGAAAAAGTGTATATGCGATAAGTGCCACTCCCGCGAGAATACCACTCATTCGGTAAAATACAGTAAGAAACACGACGATTACCAAGAGGCCAATAAGACCAGCATATAAAATCTCTGAAAGTGCATGAGACCCTATTTTAGCGTCAATAGTTCGTTCACTTGTCAGGTATATAGGAGCAGGAACAATACCAGTATTGACATCATTTGCGAGTTTTTGTGCTCACTCGATCGTATAGTTTCCAGTGATGACCGCTCGTCCATCAGGAATAATATCCTGGACCGTAGGTGCTGTAAGGATTTGTCCTCCGACAAATATCGCGATTTGTTCTCACTTGAGTCGTTTTGTAAGCTCTGCAAATATAGCCTTCCCTTCATTATTAAAAAGAAGTTCTACTTGTGGTTGACCTACTTGAGTAAATCCTACTCCTGCTGTTTGGAGGTATTTATCACCGAGAACCTTACCGTCCTGAGTCTTAGCTGGTGTCCATTCACTCGGTCTTTCATCGACGAAGATAAATGAATACTCATACTCACTTCCGGTTCAGATACGACGCGCGAGATTAATGAGAGCATATCCAGGATATCCTGTTGCAACGATCTCACCAGCTTCATTCTGAGTATATGAGGGATTTCAAATGGTTTTTACAATCTCAGATAGATAAGGAAATGTTGTTATATTTGCCACTCATGAGAATGACGCCTCAGGAGGAAGGGATCCAGTTCCTGATGAAATAGTAACATTTTCATATTGATCTCTGTATTTCCCAGCGACGGTCGCAAATGGTGTTCACTTTTTAACTTCAGCAAGTGCTCAATCAGCAAGTGCCTTCCGTGCCAGCTTATCTTCTTCTGAAACTGACTTTTTCTTTTCACGAAACTCGAGCTGAACGACTTTCCCGATAGTCTCTTTGGCCTTTACTATATCACTCTGCATTCGAGCTTGTTTTTCTTTTTCAGATATATTTCCATAATCAACTGTTGGAATTTGGACAATAATATGTGATTCCCCGCCGTATTGTGCTGCCTGGATATTTGGTTCTGTGAGACCAAGACTGGCAACTCGTTTATCGATAATTCCCTTGAGTCCTTCGACCACTGTTTGCTCATTCCAGTTCGTTCCAGATTGGGTTTTTAGTGCATCAAGATCTACTCGATAATCGAGCTCAACTCATCCCTGAAGATCCAATCCAAGAGTGTATGGCTTCACCATAAACGCTGGTGGAGTCATGCCAACTTTTTCCCAAGGAAAGGTATAAGCAAGCGAGAGAACAATAAGTGTTATGGCAAGAAAGAGACGACG
>JANOWM010000092.1:0-5303 GCA_031417875.1 Candidatus Altimarinota bacterium | reverse complement strand
AACTGATGAGCATGATTCGATGAGCTACGGTATTTGCTTCGTGAAATCGCGCCCTTTCCGAAGATGAACTTATGAAAATCTCACCCTCTGATCTTGAGCTCTTATGAAGATTATCGAGAAAAAAAGTGGTACTTGCAAGACTCAAAATTGTCATTTGAAAATACTATGACACATTTCCTGATGAAAGAAAAGATGACTTTACGAGCTCAGGCATGGATAGAGATAAATATATCGAAACTCAAATACGCGATATATATAGACAATTTGCAGGCATTTCAAGTGATATTATTGATTCACTGTGGAATAATTATGGTCTTTCATTTGAAGTCAGAATGTTCCTGAAAATATTTTATACTGAAGATCTTGATAGTGATGATACTTTTATTTATACCTGCAATGAAGAAGGTACGTCACCAGAATTTTTGATGGAATTATGAGTAAAACTCCCATATTTGTGAATAAATACCAATAAAATCAGAAAAGAAATTATGTATCAAAGTGATGAACTCGAAAGGCTCACGGGTAATTATCTAGAAAGATGAGACCAAGTCACCGAAACTTCTATTGATTCAAGAAATGGATTTATCAATCCAAACTGGTTTCTCTATGATATAGATGTCGATAATGCGATCAAGCTCTGGTGAGTAGAAAAAACAAAGTATATATTTGGACGATATTTTCGTACGGGAATCGAAAATATGAAAATAGCAAAAGATGTACTGTTTCCAGAGTTTTATAACTTCTCTCTCTTTCGTATCAAAATCGATTCAGATGCAGAATGAAATAAAAAGAAACTTGTAGAGATGGCTCAACATATTTCTGAATGGACTCTTCCTAATGATTTTTCACAAAAAGATTTTTCACAGCTTATTTGAAGCTTGCGAAGTGTTATATCTGATTTTCGATCATCTGGTGAGCCAAAGAAATTCGATCATCCTATACAGACGAGTTTAGGTATGAAAAAATATCATGGCTACTTTTCTGGATCAAAATGATTTGAAAATACACATATTATTCAGATACAACCTACAGCTATAAATGGAAAGAAAACATTACGATTTACTACAGAAATGGGGCAAGATACCATGCTTTTTATAACGATTCAAATTTCGTACTTTCTCAAGCACAAAAAATCGATCCCATCACATATTCTCTGGAGAGAAGTATATGAAATGTATAACCGACTCTCTCTCGAAGGAGTAGAAAAATTTGATCCATCTTCGATGAAAACCCAATATGATACACTTGTCCAAAAACTCGTATGGCCACTTTCTCTCGAGCATAAGAAAGAAAAATGAATAATAGGGAAGGCACATAATACTCTTCTTTACGGAATTTATGGAACGGGAAAATCCCAACTACTTACCCATCTGCTCTCTGAAAGAGAGTTCCATCTAAAGAATGGGAAAAATATCCATCTAGAAGCGAATGTGATAAATATTGGAATCATGGAATTTGCAGATCTTCTCGTAAAGAGTATTTCCACTTTTCGTAAAAGACTTTCAGATATTCATGAAAATACGGGAAGACCGATAATTTTGGTGATTGAAGATATTGATACTATTGTAGCAGAAGTTTGACTTGATTCAGATCCAGTATCACAAGCGATGACTACCCTTTTCGAGTGAGTAGGATCACTTCCTGTGACAGTAGTTGCTTCTACCAATAATCCTGAAAAGCTTCCACAGAGACATTTGAGGCCAAATAGGCTCGACACTGTTATCGCATTTCCTTATCCGCTCGATGAAAAAGCCTTATGAGAAATACTTTATACTCACTTAGAGAAGAAATGACTTGATAAGGTATTGGAGTGAATTATCTCTTGCAAAGAAATAGGAGAAATAGTACTTCCTAAAATAAAACATTTTACACCAAGTCATATATCTGCACTATGCCTGAGTATTTATGAGGCTCTTGAATTCGAAAATATGACTACCCTTTCAGTGGACTCAGTAAAAGATATTTTGAATAAAGAACTCACTGAGTCTCTTGTTCCAGTCAAAGATATGCAAAGTCGCGAACAGGCGATGAAAAAATGGAAAGAAAGTCTTGGGTCAAATGGCACAAAAGTAGGATTTATGTAGTAATTTCTTGTATTATGAGTCTTTCGTCATTCTCTTTCACTTCTATCTCCACTTTTTTCGTTGGTTTTATATTCTCCCCCAAAATCTCTGGCCACTCTACGAGGACAATATTTTCTTTATTTTCTAGAATTTCATCTCATCAGATAGATATAAAGGTTGCATAATCTTCCACTCTATAGAGATCAAAGTGATATATTGATACCCCAGATTCGGGATGTATATATTTTTCAAAGTAGGTGTAAGTCGGACTCTTTACTACGAGTTTTGGATCTTTGAATTCTTTTCGTAAAAGGTGCCTGATAAATGTACTCTTTCATGTACCGAGATCTCCATAAAAAAAGACTCGATCTCATGGGAGGAGTGAAAAAAGACATTCATCAAGTCATTTTTCATCTTTGATGGTATAAGTGATAGTATTTTTTTGCATTTTGGGATCTATTAGGATACCATGTCATGGTAGTCATAATTCTCTCTTATGCAAGAAACTCTTGATCAAACAACACATATTATCAAACCTCGACAAACTCTTCTCTATATGAGTATAGGTTTTTTTGTCCTTATTGTAGGACTTTCTGTATTCTTCTCTCTGATGTGATTTATTACGAAGAGTCAAAATACCTCACTTCAAACGGATATAGCAACACTTGAATGAGATATAGCAACTATCGGGAAAGATAGAACGATCCTTATTGCGAATATTGTCAATAATAACTCTCTCCGTCCTTCACTCGATCTTATACCACTTATTTCTGCCTTTGGTCGTGCCGCTGAGGTTGCAAATGTGAGGCTCAAAGGCTTTTCTATTGCACATGACACCATCTCTACAACGCTTATAGCAACGGAAGGAGACATATGAATTCATAACGATCCAGTAGCTACGATCGTAAAGATGATGCGTGCCTATAAAACTCCGACGATGGACTTTTCACTCGAGCCAATTTATTCTATCGACGGTGATGCGACGATGCGAACAACCGCCGTAGAATTTCAAGTTTTACCTTCTAAAAAATAGTAGTATGATGAATAATGCTTCTTACTCTTCCCATTTTTACTCACCGATTCTTATTGGGATAACACTTCTTATTGCTCTCTTTGTCCTCCAGCCAGCATATGAAAATATGATGTCAGAAGAGATAACGAATAGCACTCTATCGAAAACAAAGAATGAAAAAACAGAAACACTTTCTGTACTCAAGAAAATGCAAAAAGAACTCGAGAAAACGAATACATGAACATCACTTCTTGCAGAAAAAGTAAAACGTCTCGATAAGAAGTGGAATTCAGCAGATATTATCTCGGCAGTTATGCTCACAGATTATACTCTCTCGAATAGCTTTACCGTTCCTCGTATTTCCATAGGAGGCATAAGTGTTTCAGAAGGAACAAAACTTCCAAGTGGTCTTTCTCTCGGAAACGTTTCGGTGAGTGTTTCTGCTACTTCCCTTGATGCCATGATAGAGTTCATCACCTATCTCACTCAAAAATCCCCATACGTCTTTACTATTGATAGCATTAGTCTTCCGATTGATACTGGCGAACCGTCATCTTCTTCCGATGGAATTACGCTCTCTCTTTCCCTTGGTGTCTATTATTACGAATAAATTTGTATGCTCGAAATTATCAGTAAGTCATACTCTACTCATGAAAAAGTTATTTTTTATGAATCAATTGCAAATCTCTTAGAATGATGAGTTACTCTTGTCTCAGCACTTAAGGGTTTTTCGAAAAGGCTTATGCCCTCAAGATTCAAAGAAATTATCGAAAACACCATATTTTTTGTAGAAAGTGGTGATGCCATGAATCGAGCCATGCGAAAAATTCCAGTTTTTTATGGTGAAAAGGAGATTGCCATCGTCGAATCATGAGAACAAACAGGAATGCTTTCAACTTCATTTTGAGCAATCGCTCGAGAACTTCGCATGCAAGAAGAACTCAAAAAGAAAATAGAGTGAGCGCTTACCTACCCATTTATTATCTTTTTCTTTCTCATACTCGCTCTGATGGTAGTAATGGTCTATGTGATTCCACAGATTATGCCGATTATTTCTGAGATGGCTACAGAAATTCCATGGTCGACACGATCACTGGTTGCAACGAGTAATTTTCTCAAGGGAAATATTTTCTCAATTATTGTCTTCTTCACGGCCTTTGGACTTATTTTTTCAGGATTTGTACATACACCGAGTGGAAAAAAATGGTTTGATGGTCAAAAGATTACTTTTCCAATACTCGGGAAAGTCTATAAAAACTATACCGTTGTCCAGCTTATGGATACATTTTCACTCCTTATGCTCTCTGGAGTGAGCATCCTCACAACTCTCAAACTCACAGGATCGAGTTCTGGGAATTCTATTGTCGCACTTATGTTCTCACGAATCGCAGAAGACGTCTCAAAATGAAAAAAAATTACCGAAGGATTTCAAAGTGCAGATCCTTATGGAATGATATTTTCATCTGATATTGTACAAATGTTTGAAAGTGCCGAACGTACTTCTACAGTGGCCCTTACTTCGAGAAAAATAGGTGAGCAATATAGAAAGGAAGTAGATAGTTCTCTTGCCATCATGGTGAAGTACATCGAACCAATTGCCCTTCTTTCCGCGTGAATTTTTGTTCTTTGGTTTGCGATTGCGATATTTTCGGCTATTATGCAGGTAGTTACTATCTCATGAAATTAGCTTCTAAAAAACATTCTGGATTCACACTGGTAGAAATGATCATAGTCATCTCGATTATTATCACTCTTTTTGGTATTACGCTTTTCCCATATGCATACTATATGGAACGTTCACATGCAGAAAATGCACGAGATAGCCTCGGAGAAGAATGGATTATTGCACATAAAGAAATCAGAAATGGAAAAATATTTACACCTCCTCATCATGCAAATATTGCATTCGTATTTGAAAAGGGAAGTGAGCATATAGGAAAATACCTTCTTACAGGGGCAGTATTCCCATGATTTGGAGCACTTAGTGAACCTCTTGTAGAAAGTGTAAAAAAAGAGAAAGACCTTGATTTTAACGCAAAAATTGGAGTCATCTCTTTTAGATGATTTACTTGAGCCGAGAGTACAAATAAGCTCGTATATTTTATCAGTGCTCCATACGCTACTGGTGAATTTTATACAGAAACACTCTGATCATTTTATTCTTCTGGAATTTTTCTCACACTTGGATATACTGGAGCGAGCCTCGAAGGTGGACGTGCTAGAGAAAT
>JANOWM010000091.1:0-8483 GCA_031417875.1 Candidatus Altimarinota bacterium | reverse complement strand
AAAAAGTCATGAAGTATGAATTGTATGAATATGCCATATCTCCAATCAGTCGATGATCCATGAGCTATTTGAAAATCTCAGCTCGGACATTGAGTCTGAATTTCTGGTATTTGAGCCACGCATTTTGCTCTCGAATGATGGAATTACAAGAAAATCATAGCGTATTATCTCAAATGAGTTGAAATACAAAAAAAATAAGTATACTCCTCTTATGTACCTCTCAGACCGCGACATCCGTAATGCTCTCGAAATAGGAAATATCACTATTTCGGATTTTGATGAATCTCGACTTCAGCCAGCAAGTTACGATATTCGTTTGGGTGATAAATTTCTCATCGTGAAGGATTATTCAGTTACCAATATTGACCCTGTGAACAAAGTACTTCCAGAGTATGAAGAGATAATAGTGAATCCAAAGGATGGTTTTGTCCTTCGTCCCGGAGTCACGGTTCTCGGAACGAGTATAGAGAAATTCGGATCAGAGAAATATCTTATCCAGCTTTCTGGAAAGTCATCTCTTGCTCGTCTGGGACTCATCGTCCATAATACGGCATGACTTATCAATCCGGGTCACTATCTCAACATCACATTTGAACTTGCAAATATGAATTCGATTCCGATTATTTTACGTCCTGGTATGGAGATTGCACAACTCCTCTTTGCCGAAATGACATCACCACCAGAGCAAGATTATAGAACGATTGGAAGGTATGGAGAATGAGAAGAGAATATGACGGGGTATATTCACAAGTAATAATTATGCTTATCAATTCTTCAAAATGAGAAAGCTTCAGTCATTCACTTCTTGGTGGAATTTTATATGGTTTATGAATTTGAGCACATCAATGGTACTATGAACAACATATTCATCAAATTTTAGAGAGTGCATGAGGCCAATTTGCTACAACACTTGTCAATGGATTTATAAATCTCCAACTTTATAATTTTACTAAACAAAAGCTCTCAAAAATGGGATTTAATGATATATATAGTAAAGTATGAGGATGACTTGTTTCAGGAACAGAAACATTTTTACTCATATGGTTTGTACAAAATTTTCTATGAACAAAAAACACTCTTTCTATCGCACTTCTTTATGCAGGTATGAGTGGATTACTCATACCAACGATTTATGAGAAAATCCTAAAGAGTACTAAGCTATCTCAGAGTCAAGAGAAATAAAGTAGCTATTCCCTTGGTTTCAGAGATGCTATAATTTTCTGAAATGAGTCTCTATTAAATGGTTTAATTATTACGGAATTTCAGAAAATATCGACATCTCAAGGACCTCAAAAGATAACACATGCACCAGCGCACATTTTAGTTCTTATAAATGCTATAAGGCCATTTGATTCATGAGTAAGTTCACCATTTATGTCTTTTTGTATGTAGCCCCAAGGATTTATAAGAATTGTAAAAACTCATTGCCTCATCTTTTCTACTAACTCATCTACGCCATTTCATATATCTATAGTTGCATCTTTATCAACGCTTTGAAAAAGAGGAAGAAGCGTCTGAAGATCAGAATTACCATTTATATATATCATAATATTTTGTCAATGCGATTAATATAATGAATTTCTAAAAATGTCAAGTTTATATATAATTTTCTTATATAATATATTTTTCTATGTCACATTACGAAATCGAGGTTAAAGTCCTTCTTGGCCATGAAGAAGCAGCCAATCTGCTTATGAAACAGATAGAATCCCATGGTTATAAACCGAAACTAATCTGAGAAAATGCTCAGAAAAATCACTACTTCGTCCATGAGGCGACAGAAAAATTTCTCACTCATGTAGAAAAACATCTTCCTCACGAAGAAAAAGAAGGTTTCCAAAAAGTTATGAAAGATGGAAAAAATCACTCTATCCGAACGAGAGAAGTGGCGTGAGATACTATCCTCGTGGTGAAGGCATCAGTGGATGATACGAGTAGTGAAAATGGAGTGGCTCGCATGGAATGGGAATATATATTTCCTAAAAAACCAATAGAAGAAGTTGATGCGCTTGTTCTCGAAAGTGGAGGCAAGTATCAGGCAAAATGGTCACGAAAACGAAAAGAATATGATCTTGGTGATGGTATGGTAGTATGCCTTGATAAAAATGCAGGATATGGATATCTCGCAGAATTTGAAAAAATCACACACGATACAGAGGGAATCGAAGATATCAAAAAAGAGATTATTGCACTGATCGAAAAGCTCTGACATAAAGAACTGGATCAATCGAAACTCGCACGAATGTTTGATTTTTATAATAAGAATTGGAAAGAGTACTATGGGACAGAGAAGGTTTTTAGTATAGAGTAAGCTTTCCATTATCTCTTATAAAACTATTATCTTGAGCCGAGACGATAGAAAGTCAAAATTTGAGATTTTCTTAAAAGCCTATAGATGTGTCATCTCGACAGGTATGTTTTATCTCTATGATTGTCATCCCGAGCGCAGCTGATAACCTCCCTTTTCTGTCATCTCGAGTGCAGCCGATAGCCGAAATCGAGAGATCTTACTCACAAATTACGCTATGTCCCAAGAAATCACCCTCATTCTCATCTTCCTCATCTGAATATTTTCTGCATACTTCGGGAGTTTTTCATCTGGATGAGCATGAGCCGTGTCAATAAGTCTTATGGTACTTCTTGGCATTCCTCCACAAATGGCAGGAATTACTTTCAAGCTCTGAAAAATAGGAGATAGAATCGGAGGAATATATCTTTTTCATAAAAATGGAAAAATTCCAAAGAGATTTATTATCGGATGAAGTATCGCTGTGATGAGTGGATGATTTCTCGGATCGTTTTTTATTAGCCGGATTCCGGATACTACCATGTATCTTGTCTCTGCTATCAGCATGATCATACTTGTGCTTTCATCACTTTCTAAAAATATCAAAGTATCTCCCGGAAAAATATCAAAATTGCGAGAACATTCTGGCTATATTGGTTATTTCATATGTTCTATTCTCGGAAATCTCTTTCCTGCAGGATCAGGGGTATGGTACTATTTTCTCAATACTTTGGTTTTCAAACTTTCCCCCATAGAATCCAAATGAATTGCCTCATTTGTCAGTATTTTTTGGTTTATCGGGACACTTTCGGGGATACTTATTTCTGGGTTTTATCATCTCCCATATGCCTTTGCGCTTGGTTTTGGCATGATTATCTGAGGGTATTTCGGAACAAAACATATGATCGGACTCTGAGAACATATAATGAAGAAAATCTTACTCTCGAGCATCCTTATTTTCGCTTTGTATTTTTTCTATCTTGGATATAATTCGTGGGTTTAATTCCTGTCATTTCGAGTGGAAGCGATAGCCGAAGTCGAGAAATCTTCTTCTAAAAGTATGAGATCTCTTCACTACGCTACACGCGAGCTTCGGTCGAGATGACAATAATTCCCCACCACCTGTCAAATACTCTACTTATGTCCGAGGAAATAAAAGTTTTCATCATTTTCTTTATCTGAATCGTTTCGGCGTACTTTTGAGGGTTTGTATCATGAGGAATATCCGTGCTTTCTATTGGAATGATGAGTTTTCTCGGGATTTCTCCCCAACTTGCTGGAATCACTTTTAAACTCGGAAAAGTCGGTAATTCTCTCGCTTGAGTAAGGAATTTTCACAGTGAATGATTGATTCGGAAGGAATACCTCATATGACTCGGGCTTACCATGATGCTTGGATGATGACTCGGGTCATTTTTTATCATGAGTATCTCTGATTTTCTTATGTATACTGTTTCCGCATTTTCTATGCTTATTCTTGTAGTGGTGGCACTTATAAAGAAAGTTGGATGACAAAAAAATCAGAATATCACTAAAAATAGAACTATTTTTGGCTATTTTACCTATTTTATCCTTTCTTTCCTTGGCAATCTCTTTCCCGCAGGTTCATGAGTTTGGTATTATTTTGCTAATACTTTTATTTTCAAGCTTTCGACACTCGAATGAAAAGCGACGGGGAATGCAGTGGCAGTATTTTGGTTTATCGGTACAGCAGTTGGGATATTTGCGCAAGGGTATTACCATATTTTCTACGCCATGGCACTTGCTATTGGAATGTATATATGATGACATTTTGCTACTAAACAGATGATAAAAATCGGAGATTACGCTATGAGAAATATTATCCTCATTGGGATTGTATTTTTCGCTTTGTATTTTCTCTATCTTGCATATAATTCTTGGCAGTAATTCCTTATTTTCCTCTATGCCTCTCCATCCAGAACAGCAGTACCTTGACCTCTGAAAAGACCTCATAGAAAACGGTATCTATAACAAAGATCTCGGAAGTGGAGATGTGACGTATAGTTTTTTTGGGCGACAATTTCGCTTTGAGTTTGAAGATGGATTTCCTTTGCTCACGACGAAAAAAGTCTACTGGAAATGAGTGGTCACGGAGCTTCTGTGGTTCCTCCGAGGCGACTCAAATATCCGATTTCTCGTAGAAAACAATGTCCATATTTGGGATGATTACCCATACTATATCTATAATAACGGTGTAAAAAAAGGTGCAAATCCTGCGATGACGAAAGAAGAATTTATCGCAAAAATCCTCGAAGATGCTGACTTCGCGAAGGTTCATGGTGAACTTCCGAAGATTTATGGTGAACTCTGGCGTCGTTGGCCGACAAAAACTCCTGGGCGTACTATCGATCAGATAAGTTGGATACTCAAAGAGCTCAAAGAAGATCCTTATGCTCGTAACTGCTGTCTCACGGCGTGGAATCCAGAATACCTTTACTCGATGGCGCTTCCTGACGAGGCATCTCGCTATCCTATCTGTCATGGATTCTCGCAGTATTCGATCAAGGACGGCAAGCTCTACGGTCAGCTCTATCAGCGTTCGGCAGACCTCTTTCTCGGGGTACCATTTAATATCGCATCCTACTCCCTCCTCGTCCATATCCTCGCGCACCTTCTCGGTGTCGAGGCATGATGACTTATCCATACTTTCGGTGATGTCCATATCTATGAAAATCACATCCCACAGATGAAGGAACAAATGACTCGCACTCCACATCCATTTCCGAAGGTGACAATTGATCCAAGTCTGAAGTCTATCGACGAACTCGACTTTCATCATATCATCCTCTCTGATTATGAGGCAGATGCACCGATAAAAGCGCAGATGGCTGTGGTAGGAGGGATGGTAGGAAGAGATCAAAATTAAGAATTAAAAATTATGAATGAATTATACAATCGAGCATATTCTCTCACTGAAGATATTATTCTGACGGAATATGCGAGTGTATGATGAGTCGCTTCAGCACTTCGTACAAATAACTGAAATATCTTTACAGGAAAATGCTTAGAACTATCATGTGGAATATGATTCTGTGCAGAACATTCAGCAATTGCAGAAATGCTTAAATCTGATATTTCAGGTATCTCTGAGATTATTGCTGTTCGTGATGACTGAAATGTCATCCCTCCATGTGGAAGATGTCGAGAAATGATGATGCAAATTAATCTAAAAAATACTCATACATTAGTTTGGATATCGAAGGATTCAAAAAAACTTCTAAAAGACTTGATTCCAGACTATTGGAGATAGTTTTAAAAAGTTACTTTTCACTTTTCATTTTTAATTATCATGTACATAGCATTCGAAGGCATCGTCGGTTCCTGAAAAACGACACAAGTCAAAAAACTGGTGGACTATTTTCGTAAAGAAGGGAAGAAGGTAACTCAAATTCGTGAACCAGGTTCGACGCTTATAGCTGAGGATATTCGCGAACTTGCCCAAGCGAAAGAATGGAAAGATGAAGATATGCATCCACTGACCAATACCTACCTTTTTGCTGCTGCTCGAGCACAAACACTTCATACCATCGTAAAACCCGCACTCGAAAATGGTTATACCGTAGTAGCAGATAGGTGCTTCCTCTCTTCGGCTGTTATCCAGTGAGAAGCTCAGTGACTAGGGATGGAGCGGGTGATAAAGATAAATGCAGAAGTGGTAAAAACGATACTTCCAGACAAGATCATCTATCTCGATATCGATGTCGATACAGCACTTTCTCGAGCATGAGATATCGCCGGAGACAAATTTTTAAAAAAAGAAAATAAAAACTTTTATGAGGCAATTATTCGTGGGTATGAAAAGTGTGAAAAGTATGATGAACTAAAAAATCGATTTATAAGGATTGATGCGAATGGGAGTGAAGAAGAAGTTTTTGAGAGGATTGTAAAACAATTAAAAATATAATCGTATGTCGTTCTCTCCTCTTATTTCATCTCTCAAACAGCACGCTAAAAATGATCCTTCGGAAAAAGGATTTTGTTATGAAGTTATTTCCTGGATAGAAAAACATGGTGAATTTGCTTTTGTGAAGGATAATATCGAAGGACACATCACGGCCTCTATGCTCATTACCAACATCGAACGTACTCGAGTACTTCTCATGTTCCATAAGAAGCTCCAAATGTGGGTGCAATTTGGCGGTCACTGTGATGGCGATACTGACACTCTCGCTGTGGCGATTCGTGAGTTTCATGAGGAATCTGGCATACTCGAAGAGCCACATGTGATCGGAGGGATTTTCCATGTCGATGTCCATACTATTCCAGAGTACAAGCTCACCCCAAAGCATAAACACTACGATATAATGTATCTCGGAGAAATTTCTGAACATGTTAAGCTCTCGAAACAAGAGGCAGAAGTCGATGATATCAGATGGTTTGATATCGATAGTATCGAAAATACTATTTGAGAAAAATGGATGGTGAGTAGAATACAAAAAATAAAGAATTTATAGATTTTATTCTCGTTTCCCGTCATGCTGTAAGCATCTCGGTGACGTAATTACTTCTTTTTTATGTATATCTATATTATCACCAACCAACATAATACAGTCCTTTATACTTGAGTGACGAATAATCTTATCAGAAGAGTATCTGAGCATAAACAAAAATTAAATCCTAATTCATTTGCTAGTAAATATAATTGTCATAAACTTGTCTACTATGAATCAGGTGGGTCTCCTGATTGAGCGATAGTAAGAGAAAAAGAAATAAAACTCCTGAATCGAAGCAAGAAAATTAACCTCATAAATACTATGAATCCGGAATGGAAAGATTTATTTGATGGTCTACTATAGCCACCGAGATGCTTACAGCATGACCGTACAATAATTCCTCTGATTCCTTTATAACTTCAACTATGAAAACCCTCTTCGTCATCGATGCCTACAATCTCATTTACCGCATGTTTTATGCTATTCCTGAGATGAATACCAGAGAAGGAAGGCCAGTGAACGCGATATTTTGAGTCGCAAAATTTCTCCATGCGCTCTCACTCGATAATCCAGATGCTTCTATCGTCGTAGCAAATGATGTTGGTGCAAGTTTCCGAGAAAAACTCTTTGTCGAATACAAAGCTCAGCGCGACCGAATGCCTGATAATCTGAGATCTCAGATCGCGTGAATATTCGAACTTTTTGAAGCCTCAGGAATCATGGTTCTTTCAAAAGAATGATACGAAGCTGATGATATTATCGGATCTATTGCTGTGAATTGCCAAAAAGATTCCCATCAGATCGTAATTATCTCATCAGACAAGGATCTCTGTCAGTTTGTGTCTGATGGATGTGTGCATATTTTCGATGCGATGAAACGAAAATTTATGAAGGAATCCGATGTTCTCGAAAAATTCGGTGTCCCAGTTCACCAAGTGAGAGATTATCTCGCCATTGTCTGAGATGCTTCAGATAATATCCCGGGTATTTCATGATTTGGTCCAAAAAAAGCGGTTGATCTCCTCTCAAAGTATGAGACTCTCGAGTGAATCTATGATCATCTCACAAATATCACGCCAAAGATGGCAGAGATACTCGTCACACAAAAAGAAAATGCCTTTCTCTCACAAAAACTCGCAACGATCGTGACAGATCTCGAGATAGTGATGATTTCAGAACTTCCATTTGCTCCAGGACTTCAAAAGGCCGAATATATGGAACTTCTCAAAAAATATGAATTTCGTTCACTCCTCCCAAAGGATTCATTTCTGACGGTAAAAACGAGTATTACCCTCGAGACACATGAGATAATGACTCTATCCGAACTAGAAGCAATTATTTCTCGTATGAGAGATGTTCCCGGAGGAAAGCCTTCCTTATTTTTGAGCATCTGAAATGATGATACTCTCGCCATGTCTTTTGAAGAACAGATTTTTACCATTCATCTCAAAACCCTCGATATTACGAGTCTTGTTGATTTTATCTTCGAAAACCCAGGAACTCTCATCGGGTATGATATAAAAAGTGATCTCAAAAAACTCCTATGCATAAAAAATCCCCTCGAGAAGTGAATATCTGAGGGGCAGGGGAAGTTGTTTTAAGCTCTTTGAACATATGACTTGAAATCAGATACCGTTATGACTCAACGTCATCTAGATATTGCAGGATTTTGCGATGCTATGAGTTCAGGCGGATGATTTCATTCACTTCCTAATATAAAGGAATCAGGCTTTCCTATTGCC
>JANOWM010000090.1:0-1596 GCA_031417875.1 Candidatus Altimarinota bacterium | reverse complement strand
CTCACTTGATCGTGATGCTATCCTCGAGGAAAACCAGTATGCACGTCTCGACTCGTATGATGACTATATTTTTCTCGTACTCCACTTTCCAAAATACGATCCAACGAACGAGCGCTATATCCAAAATGAACTCAACATTTTTATATCACGAGAGTATCTCATCTCATTTCGTTATTATCAGTCTCGTACGATGAAAAAAGTCTACGAACGATATGAAGAGAGTTCAAAAGATGGAAAACACGTATCTACTGAATTTCTTCTCTATGACATTATCGATTCCTACCTCGATAAAACGATGAAAATGCTCGAGAAGTTCTGAAAAGACCTCAAGTGACTTGAGCGCGATCTTTTTTTGGTACAATGAACTGATACTATTAGGAAGATCATGACCAGAAAACGTAATATCATCACTCTGAAGCACATGATGAAGCCACAAATTGCGGTTCTCAAGATGATCGAGATTCGCATGAAAGAACGATTTTCTGATGAAGTGGAGTTCTATTTTGAAAACCTCGAAGATAAGCTCGATAAGATATTTTCAGAGATTCTCCTTCTCCAGGAAAATATCGACTCCATGGAAGATACCCTCAAAAGTATATTTGAGCTCGATACCAATACGACTATCCGCTATCTGACGATATTTTCAGCCTGTATGCTCCCACTCACCCTCGCGACCAGTTTCTTTGGAATGAATACCGAATGATGACATTTTAACAATACCCTGATAACTATCTCCCTGCTTCTTATTTCCGTCATCTTTATATGGCTCGCCTTTATATTTATCCGAAAAAAAATTATCTAAGACGACATGATGCGCCGAACAATACACCAATTACTTTTTTTTCTTCTTCTTATCTCTTGTGCTTCTCTCTTCGCATGAGAATTTGGGAGTGGAACTGAGCAAAAAACTAAAATCTCCTCGATAAAAGAATGAGGAAATTCAAATTATTTCCGTGAACCGTCATTTTTTCTCGCGCTCAAAAAACCTGTAAGACTCGGGCTTTTCTACGATGATGATAGTCTGTTTCGCTATGTCTGAAAATCTCGTCCACTCCGAAGTAAATCCTATCGTCCAAAAGACCTTACCAGTATTTCTGGATCACACATCGATGAATCATGAAGAGTAGGATATATCAGATTAGACGCAAAAAAAACACTCCTAGAAATGGCGGAAGCCTTTGAAGCCAATTTTCAGACTCCACTTGTCGTCATCAGTGGCTATCGAAGTGCCGAATACCAACAGCGACTCTGGGATCTGGGACGATGTTCCGGAAATCTCTGTGCCCCTCCTGGATACAGCGAACACCAGCTTGGCCTCGCAATCGATATATTCGAAACGACGAATGAGTCTGATTTTATCGCGAATAAAAAAAGAAATTCCTACATTATGTGGATGCAAAAATATGCACATCTCTATGGATGGCATCAAAGTTACCAAAAATGACCAGATATCGATGGATATGCTATCGAACCTTGGCATTGGAGATATCTCGGAAAGGATATGGCAACTCGACTCAAAAATCTCGGATGGACTTTTACTGAATTTGTCGAGTTTCAGGAAGCGATAGAGAGGCGTTAATTTAAAATACCTTTGGT
>JANOWM010000089.1:0-3992 GCA_031417875.1 Candidatus Altimarinota bacterium | reverse complement strand
TTTTTTCACTTTCGATAAACAAAACCTCTTCTTCATATTTCTTTTGAGAACGTTCTTCTTTTTTTTCCTTTTCATCCACAGAATATGAGTAATTTCCTTCATAGCGTATGATGCCATTTTTTCATAAGAGATCAATTACTTTGATGCATGTTTGATCCAAAAATTCTCTATCATGTGAGACGATGAGATATCATCATTTCCATGTATAACTGAGATAGTTCTCGAGCCAGAGAACTCATACGAGATCGATAAAATTGGTTGGTTCATCGAGAAAGAGGAAATCAGGTTTTGAAAGAAGTACTTTCGCGAGCGCTACTTTGGTCCTTTCTCACCCAGACACGTCATGAAGTGTTTTTTCGAGAAGATGGAATATCCCGATTCATCGAGAAACCCGCTCGATCTCATTTTCATATGTGTATCCACCAAGTGTCCGAAATTGCTCGATCATGTCGGTATATTTCTCATATTCACCCGAAATTTCTAGATGAATAGCCTCTTCTTCGATAGATCTTTCGAGTGTTCGTATATTTCCAAATGCATCCCGAAGTTCATCCCGAACTGTCTTTGTTTCTGAGGAAAAATGTATCTGTTCGAGATATCCGAGCGTCATATCACCGACATTCTCGACTTTCCCTAAAAATTCTTTTTCTTCCGAACGAAGTATTCTTAGAAGCGTACTTTTTCCGACTCCATTTGGTCATATAAGTGCTATTTTATCACCTTTATTGATGATGGTTTCTATATTTCCGATGATGACTTCACCATTTTTTTCAAAAGATTCTATGCGAATGTGTAGATGATCCATGTATGCATGATAGAGAAAAATGAAAAAAGTGGAAATTTATTTTGACTTTCTGCTCTCGTTCTATAATATGCTCCCGTCCAAAGAACTTATATTTGAATTCTTTGGTATTACTCGCACAGTATTCCCCGATAGCTCAGCGGTAGAGCAACCGGCTGTTAACCGGTAGGTCGTAGGTTCGAATCCCACTCGGGGAGCCATTTTCAACTTTCAGCACAAAAGAGCATTTCTCAGAAGGGCTCTTTTGTTTTATATAAAAGCTTACTGCCATCTGCTTTAAAGTTCGCAAATACGAAATTTAAAAGTTCTCGTTTTTTGGAAGTTTGCGAACCTTTGAAGAGGCCAAATCCGTTGTGAGCGAGTTCGAGAATATAAGAAGAGGATATTAGGAATGCCTCATCTGCCTTTGAATGGTCCTTGAGTTGTTGATATATATCTTGATCTTTCCTTTTGAGTTCTTGGACTTTTCTGTCATATTCGTTGACTGTAATTCTCTAAATATTTCTATCAGTTCGTAGAGAGTTTTTCAAAGTCTACTATCTTGCATAAAGTTGAAAATTTTAAATCATTTATTTATTTGATTTATTTCAGATTTTCATATATTTAACAATATGATCTTTTTAAGAGTTTTATCATTTCTACTATTACTTTCTCTCGGAACTTTTCATAACTCAGTTTTTGGGCATGCTTTCATGGTGGATTCGGTATGACAAGCTAATGACCATAATCATAGCATCCCTGACCATGAAATCCATCATAGTGAAGACGTAGTATATAGATGAAACATTATTTCACATAATGAAGCCGAATACCCTCAGAATACAGAATACCCAACAAATATTATTTACGATTATCAAGATGAACCTTATGTAGGGTATATATTCTACAGACAAAAGATATTTGATAAACAGAGTTTCTTCTTTTCTGATACTATCAGATTGCTCCTATAAAATTAGGATATTTTTCCTATTTTATAATATATTATCTTCGTATGGTACGACTTTTTTATTTTTTGGTAGCCTTTTTTAGTTTCCCAATCTTAGCCTTTGCACATGGCGTAACCCTGGGTGATAAATGATTTATTCAGGAAACGTCATGAGTGCAATTTATCGCATTTGTCTATCTATGAGCCAAACATATGATAACAGGATATGACCATCTATTATTTTTACTCGGTGTTATATTTTTTCTCTATCGGCTTAAAGATATTACTCTCTATGTAACACTTTTTGCTCTTGGTCATATTATCACACTGATTTTTTGAGTATACTTTGATATTAGTGTCAATGCTTATATAATCGATACTATTATTGGCTTTTCCGTAGTATATAAGGCTCTTGATAATCTTGGAGCATTTCAGAGGTGGTTCGGTTTTCAGCCAGATACAAAAATCGCCACGCTCATATTTTGACTTTTCCATTGATTTTGACTGGCTACCAAGCTTCAAGACTTTGACCTTGCACCAGAATGACTTTTCTTCAATCTAATTTCATTTAATATTGGAGTAGAAATCGGGCAAATCATCGCTCTATCTATCATCCTTATAGGGATGAGCTATTGGCGAAAAACAAAAAGTTTTTGGAAGAATGCCTACACTGCCAATGTTGTAATGATTGGGGCTTGATTTCTTCTCATGGGATACCAGATTGCAGGATTTATTTTAAGTTTCTAACTCAATTATACAATATATGTTTAATGCTCATAAACCAACCCTTGATGAACTTCCTTCGTCAAAAGATCTCCTTCGATCAACAAAAATAGCACTCATCGGAGCAATAGTTATTCTTGTAACTATTGTTCTCCCTGCCGAATATGCTATTGATCCTACAGGTATAGGAAATCTCCTATGACTCAAAAAAATGGGAGAAATAAAACAATCCTTGGCAAAAGAAGCCGAGATTCAAGATGAAAAAGTAACATCAATTATTCCGTCACAACTTACTGCTCCAGCAGACCCAGATCAAAAAGATTCAGTAGTCACAGTAAATCAGAGTATTCCTACTGATATTAAAAAAGAGACAATGACTGCCATAATACAACCAAATGAAGGTGCAGAAATAAAAGCAAAAATGTCTGAAGGTGATACTATAACGTACTCATGGAGGACGGAGTGATGACCACTCAATTATGATGCACACGGTGATGGGTCATTTGGAAGAGGATTTGCTCAATATGATAAATGACTGAATAAAACAGAATATGCGGGTTCAATTACTGCAGAGTTTAGTGGTACACATGGTCTATTCTGGCGCAACCGATGAGACCAAGATGTAACAGTTACACTAGAAGTAAGTGGAAAATTTGAAAACTTAAAAAAAGTAGACTAATTTACTTGAAACCATATACTTCTTGTAAGTATGATCATATTTTATATTTAAACTTATTTTTTTATGGAACATAAGCATTTACATTCGGAACACTCTCACAATTTTAATCCCATTAAATCCACTGCCGAGAAAAGCACTCTTATAGTTTTTGTTATTACAGCACTTACTATGGTGGTGGAGATAGTTGTAGGTTGGGTATCAAACTCTATGGCACTTTTTGCTGATGGTTGGCATATGGGGACTCATGCACTTGCACTTGGAATATCACTATTAGCATACGTATTTGCTCGTCGGCACACAAATGATAAAAAGTTTGCTCTCTGAACTTGGAAGATTGAGATACTTGGTGCATATACCAGTGCCATTTTACTCGGTATTATTGGTTTGCTTGTAGTTACATTTTCGGTTGAACGACTGATGTCACCCTTAGTAATCGACTACGACATTGCACTTATTGTGGCTATTATTGGACTTCTAATCAATATCGTATGTGCCTTGATACTCTGACATAATGGCAATCACAATCATTGACATGATCTTAGTCACGACCATCACAAGGATGACCTTCATCATGACCATGACGATCATACTGATAAACATAAGGATCTTAATCTGCAATCAGCATATCTTCATGTAATTGCTGATGCTCTTACTTCTATATTCGCAATATTAGCACTTCTTGGTGCAAAATACTTTGGTTGGAACTGGCTCGATCCATTTATGGGAATGCTTGGAGCAATACTTATATTTCGTTGGACATATTACTTGATGAAGGAAACTTCAGTTATTCTTGTAGATAGAACAACAGACGATGAGATCATTCAAGAAATAAAAGATGAAATTGAATGAGATGGAAAAAGTGA
>JANOWM010000088.1:0-5064 GCA_031417875.1 Candidatus Altimarinota bacterium | reverse complement strand
GGGTGATGGTAAGTATAAATCTGCGCTTTTTCTCTATTGGTTAGCAGGGGATAAAGATGTGTTTACTATGGATGAAGATAAGAGAAATCTCGTAAGAACCTACTTTGGTGATGAGATATGCCAGGATGCTTTAAATAATAGAGATACAAAACATCAGACAGTAAAGGATCTTCTGTTTATCGGAAATAATGTAACGGTAGTTATCGAACGTCCAAATAAATAAAAAAAATCTCCACCTGACCGTGGAGATTTTTCCATCTTCACGAAATAGAATCGCACGAACAGTGTTTCGAGTGGTATAGCTTTTTCATTCAAAAAATGAAGGATTTCAGATGATTTTTAATGGATTCATAGTGGAGCTTTTATACTGACTGGATTGCTTCGTATCTCGCAATGACGGAGTATTTACATCTTCGCGAGACACACTTCGAGTCGATCAAGATTCTCTTCGTTGGCAGGGATGATGATCGGTTTGAGGGCTTCAAATATCTCAGGAGTATCAAATGTTCCAGTCCAAGTGATTTTGGTTGAATCACCGAGGTCCTCAAAATCGGTTCGCATGAAAAAGTGTGGAGCATTGACGTGCTCAAGTGCGACATGGTCGTCCGTAACATCGAGCCATTTACTGACATTTGGATACCTGACTCCATCAGGTCTGATCATAGTAAATATCCAATCGCCATCTGGAGTGATATCACAGATATCGAATTCATTGGTGAATCATGCTGGTCACCACCAAGTGGCGAGGAGCTCGGGAGTTGTCCATGCTTGGAGTACTTTTGATTTCGGAAAGGGGAGTATACGAGATGTGGTGAACACAGAGTGTATGGCTATAAAATTATTTTCCCTCACATCACCATCCATTGTATTTATGATATCCGACTAATGGCGTCTATGGATTTATGACTTTTATCAGTTCAGATCTTTTCCCAGTCTCGAGGTTCTCATTGAGTACAAGACTACCGGTATCTGGACAATAATATTTATTTTCTCTTGATTTTGCATCGAGCGGAGTCCAATCATACACTTGTACGCAATCTTTATATGTCGCAAGTTTTGTCGTAATCGTGAGTCCTGTGGCAAGAGTAGTCCTCATATCTTCAGCTTCGCCTTTATAGTATTCTTGTTTGTATGAATCACCAATTTCTTGTTCAGCTTTCATCCAAATTCCAGCCTTTGCGCCGTCTATACCATGGATAAAAGTTCCAGCATGATCTTTGAGTTTACCATTTTCATAATTGTCGACTTCTTCTCCGAAATACCAAACATCACCATTTGTATGCTGTGCGAGATAATCCCTGGTTTCTTCAACGAGAATTCCATCGTTATATACTCTATCTAAATAGGTGATAGTTTTTATTCCCTCGATTATTTTGATATCTTTTAAAATCTCTATCTCTACCTTTTCTTGTACTCATTCTTTGGTTGTTGCTTCAAAAGTCATCTTCTTACCGACAGGAAGAGAAAAGTATTTATTGGTAATATTAGTTGTAAAATCTGATGCGCGGAGTTCTGGATTATACTCTCATGAAGACATGTTACTGCCAGTGTTACTAGAAGTCTTTCCATTTTTCTCTCAGGTACATCCACTAAGTAGAGTCAGCATCAGTGATATGAAAATGATAGGCGCAATATGAGTTTTCATAGTTTTAGATTAAAGACATATATATTATATTTTTTATTTTTTGGAAATCAATAAGAAATCCCCACCTGACCGTGGAGATTTTTTTAAAGCTTTGGTTTTGAGGCCATTTTGGGACTATAATTAGATGGAAACTGTTCCTGTAATGGAAGTTCCAGATCCAGTTGGAGGAGGAACAGTAGTTCCAGAACCATTTTTTCTGTCGCGGATTTTCGCTTTCATTTCTTCGCGTTTTGCCTTGATAGCATCACGAGAGTTCTGACGCATAGTTTTTATCTCTGTTTTTGCTTCTTTTCGAATAGTTTTTACATCCTCTTTCTTCTCTTTCATTTCTTCTTTTGTTGGAACGATTATACCTTTTGACTCAAGAAATGTTCGGATCATTTTGATCATTTCTTCACGATCGGTATCGGAAAGTTTTCCCATAGCCATATGAAGGCCCTTCATTTTTTCATCCATCATAGGATTTTTTCCTTCCATAGAACCTGAACCATTCATCTGAACTTTACGTTCCATAGATCCTGATCCATCCATCATAGAAGATTTTTGCTTCATAGAGTCAGATGACATCATCATTGTGCCTTCTTCCGCAAACGATACCATAGGGAGTATCATCGCGAGAGCGAGTGCACCATAGAGAACTTTTTTCATGTGTAAAAAGTAAAAATATAAACATTTCCAACGGGAAACACGGTTAGTATATACATCTGAGGGTATTTTCCAAATCCTTCACATTTTTTTCACTGTTTACATTTTTGTATTATCATTCTTACACTACAATTCCGCGTATGATTCCTTGCACGCTCTTTTTTCCATTCCATTCATTCTTTTCAAGCTCGAAAATGAGAGAAATGATATTGCCAACTTCGAGCATACTTTTATGCTCGCGTCCTCTCCAATACAGGAACTTTACATCTGGATTTTCCTCACATCTCAGTGTGAGATGACTTCATTCTTTTCCAAGGAGTTTGGATTCGATGATGGTGATATCTCGAGCGAGAAAAAGAGGTTTTCTATTTCCGATACCAAATGGTTTAAAATTGTCGATAATATCGAGGCTTTGGAGTGACATCTCTTCTGGAAACATACGACACTCGACTTCGATCGTTTTTTGAGGAAGCGATGCATCTCCATATTTTTCTCGAAACTTTTGGGTAATAGTTTTTTTAAAGTCTTCAAGTTTTGAAGACTCAATAGTAAAGCCCGCAGCCTGCCGATGTCCACCATAGCGCACAAAATATTCTTTGCAGCTATCGAGCAGTTCCACGAGATTGCACCATTCAGGAGATCGACAGGAGGCAACGAGATTTCATGTGTGATCACGACAGAGAGCGATAGCAGGCCGATTATATGCCTCAGTGAGTTTTCCGGCAACGAGTCATATGAGTCCATGTTCGAGATTTTCATCGAGATAAAAAAGCACTCCATCATCAGGATTTGCTTCCATGAGTGCTTTTTCAGAAAAATTTTTCACGACTTCTTGGCGACGAGTGTTGAGCTCTTCGATTTCTGTCAAAAATTCATCACATTTTTCATCACTTGCGAGGAGCCATTTGAGGGCCGTTATAGGAGTGTCCATACGACCTGATGCATTGATTCGTGGTCAGATTTGAAATCAAATGAGATCTGCATTTCACTCGGCTTCATGGTCACTATTTTCGAGAAATTTCTTGAGTCCTGCAGATTCTGAGTTTTTCATCTGTCTGAGCCCGAGGGTCGTAATAACGCGATTTTCCCCTATGAGTGGCATACAGTCTGCAACCGTTCAAAGGGAAGCGAGGTCTATGTATTTTATAAGGGAAGATTCTATTTTCTCTTTTTCTCCTATACTTTTGTAACCAAAAGTATACAAAAGTTCCGAGGGGGACACAAACTCGTTTGCTTTCGCTCATCAACTATACTGTTTTTCATCTGTCTCGGACAGTGTGTCCCCCTCCGTCTCCCCAGGAGTTGTTTTTCATCTTTCAGTCATTCTCATCAAAATGCCATGAAGAAGCTTAAATGCAACTCAGGCACCAGCGAGGTTTGGAAATGGATAATGCGAATCTTTGCGTTTAGGATTGATGAGAGCGATCACTTCTGTAGGGATAACTTCAGGAACTGCGTGATGATCAGTAACGATGACATCGATGCCGAGAGATTTGGCATGGCGAATGGGCTCTATATCACGTGTTCCACAGTCGACCGTGATAACAAGTGAAACTCACTTTTCTTTTATCTCGTCAAAAATATAGGATTTTATTCCATATCCATCATGAACCCGGTGAGGAAGTCGATACGAAACTTGGCAACCTATTTCAGTGAGAAAACGAACGAGTAGGGCAGTTCCTGAAACTCCGTCGACATCATAATCCCCAAATACGATGATTCTTTCTCATTTTTCCCGAGCCTCGAGAATTCTCTTTACTCATACTTCCATATCTGGCATGAGAAAAGGATCATGGAGATGAGAAATATCAGGAGCAAAGAACAATCGCTCGTCGTCTATATGACGATTTTTGAGGAGAATGGATGTGAGATCTCATGTTTCCTCGCTTTTTACTATGATGTTGAGGTGATCGAGAGTCTGCATATCTTTTGACTTCAGTACTCATGTCATTATACTCATCTTCAGTAAAACTCAAACCCAATATTCATGGATTTATTACAGATTTTTTTCATTCTCTCTGGTTTTATTATCCTCTTGGTTGCTCTCGATATTGCCCGAAGAGAGAGATTTAATGCCCTGCATTTTCTCGTATTTATTGCGGTTGGTGGAGGACTCCTTCTTTTTTCATTTTTTCCAAAGATTCTCGATACGATAGGAGGGGTTTTTGGTCTCTCTCGGGGAGCTGATTTGCTTGTGTATATGAGTATTATATTTCTTTTTTACTTTGTCCTTCTTCTTTTGCGTAAAACTGAGTCTAACCGAGAAGAGCTTACCCGTATTATCCGAGAAATTGCCATACAAAATGCTAAAAAATAACATCGTTTTTCTCATCCGCGCGTATAATGAAGCCTCACGTATTGTATGAGTGATTGAGTCGATTTTCGAAAAATGATATACTGAAATTCTCGTGGTAGATGATGGTTCTACCGATGGAACCAAGGAACTACTTGCCCGCGCTTTTGCAGATCGCATAGATTATATCGCTCATATCGTGAATCGTGGAGGATGAGCAGCCCTCTCAACGGGTTTTGAGTATTCGAGGCGTTATGCAAGCAAAAAATGATGGAAATATGTTGTGACATTTGATGCCGATTGACAACACCAGATATCAGATCTTTCAAAATTTATCCAAGCATTTGAAAAGAATCCTCACCTCGATGTCATATTTGGATCAAGGTTTATCGAAAAGACAGATTCTAATGTTCCATTTATTCGCAAAATGACGCTTTTTGGAGGTCGTATTTTTACTCGACTTATTTCAAAGATAAATCTT
>JANOWM010000087.1:0-14951 GCA_031417875.1 Candidatus Altimarinota bacterium | reverse complement strand
AGTATTATCTCGTTCCTTGCCTCGTGGAGAATATGAACGATTTATGTAGACCGCATCTATCTGATACTCTCGGATAAGCTTCTCTACAATCTCTTCTGGCTTTCATTGGTAGATTGTGATTCTTCATCCATACTTTTTGAGATCTCTGTCTATATCTTCGAGAGCCTCACGGATAAATCCAAAACGAGTGTCATCGATTCCAAAATCTTCTCTCGCACGAGCATCATGGATAAAGATAGGAAATATCTCTTTTGAATTTCTCATCGCTTCGATGAGTCCAGTATTATCATGGGTTCTAAGATCCTGACGGAAGATGAAGAGAGAACGAGTGTACATAGCATCTATGATATGAAAAAAATCCCTGAGAACAAGGGAATTTTTTGAAAATACAATACCCTGAAAGTATCGAGGTATCTAAGGATATACTATCTTTGTAAGTTCTGATTTTTTCCCCGTTTCTAGGTGTTCATTGAATACCAGTCATCCTACCTGTGGGCAATAAGTTTTATGCTCTCTCGATTTTATATCGAGCGGTGTCCAATCATAGACCTTTACACAATCAGTATACGTACCAAGCTTTGTTATTATGGTGAGTCCTGTAGCTATAGTATCTCTCATATCTTCGGCCTCCCCTTTATAATACTCTTGTCTATAGGAGTCACCGATTTTTTGCTGAGACTTCATCCAAATACCGGCTTTAGCTCAATCTTTTCCATGGATGAATGTACCAGCATGATCTTTGATTTTACCATTTTCATAATTATCAACTTCTTCACCAAAATACCAAACATCCCCAGTTTTTTTATTCTGAGCGAGGTAATCTCTCGTCACCTCATGTACCTGGCCACTCAAATAAACTGTATCAGTGTATACTAGGGTTACTACTCCTTCAATAACCTTTGTCTCTCCATGTATTGCTATATCGATTTTCTCAGGGCCATCTTTAGTATCTGCCTCAAAAGTCATCTCTTTTCAAATAGGAAGAGAAAAGTACTTATTGGTAATAGTCGTCGTAAAGTCATCAGGATTTATATAGGGATTATGCTGCTCTGTTTTTTTTGGAATAAGAGCTATATATTGTGAAATACTGCCAGATGATCACTTACCCATAAAGAAAAATAATCAACTAATTAGAATTCATATTCACACAAGAAAAAGAGTTATAGTTTGATATTTCATATTATGAAAAGTTAATATCCGACAAAAATAAAGTGAAGAAAGGAATCCTTCATATCCTAGTACGAATTTGGCTATTTTTTCTTTCAATTTTCTTTTCAAAAGTTTTTCTCATTCGTTTTAGCGTTCACATTACTACCATTTTACTCAAAAAGAAGAGCGATGTCAGAAGCCAGAAATACAGTATCTCAGTCGAGCTTTCATGATATTTTAATAGTATTTCCAATTTCAATATCTCTATTTTGAAATGACATTCCCTCACTTAGAAGGAGTATATTCCATACCTTTTCTCAGTTATCTTCTATCACCAATCATCCGCTTCCAATTTCTATAATTTCTCCAATAAGGCGTCATTCTTTTGGCTTGTTCCAGTTTGCATAGGTATTCATGATATTCTCGTATCCTGTATATTTGATAAAGTACTTCTGAATATATCTATCTATTCCAGACACGTGGACGGCGAATCATCCAAGCATAAAGATAATAAAAATTGTAGAAACAACTCTCTTCATGCTATAGCGATAAAGTGTCCCAATATTTCTCGAATCTTGGTAGATACATGCACCAAGTCCCATAATTACAGTTATCCAGGCAAGAAGAATATAAAGAGTATCTATCTCTACGAATTCAATCACGCCACCTATATCTGAAATAAAAAAAGAGACAATAAAAATCCCAAGTCAAATAAGGAGTAAAAAAAATATGAGAATAAAATATTTTCTCCTTTTTACAACAGAAAGTGGTATAGGCTTGATATGCTCTTTCCTAATGGTATCGAGAATGTTTTTTTTGAGTGGCATATTAGAGATGATTATGGATAGGAGTGAGACTTCATTGTAGTTGTTTTTTAGCTCTATGAATCAACGTTCCTACAGTACCTATTGGTATCCTGAGTATATCACTTATCTCTTCATAGTCTCGTCATTCAATATATTTGAGAAAGATAACCTCTTTCTGTTGAGAAGTGAGTGATTGGAAAGAGTTTTGCACGAGAAACCGCATATCTTTTTCCTTCAAATGAGCCAGGAAATCTTCTTCGCTAGAAAGTGTTTCTTTGAGTTCCTCATACATTTCATCATCGAGACGTATAATGCCTTTTATACTCTTTTTTCTATAGGCATCGATCGTAGTGTTATGAGCGATACGATACGCCCAAGAAGAAAATGAAAAGGATGCATCATACTCATTGATATGCCTATATATTTTTATGAAGACCTCCTGAAGTATATCTTCACCATCAGCCAAGGAAAAATCTCCAAGTCGCATGATATAACGAAAGAGTCTTTTCTCATAAAGATCAATGATCAGAGAAAAATTATCACTATTTTCAAGTGCAAGATTTATAAGTTCAATATCTGTATAATCTTTATTCATAAAAAATTTGGATTCTTGAGTTTTATAAATCTAGTACGAGGAATCAGGAGAATTTCTTTCAATTCTATTGAAAAAAAGGAAAAATGAAATGAATAAAATACTCTCAAAAGAGATATAATTTCGATTCTACGAAGTAGAGAGCATTTGAAACAAGCGGATTTTTCTAAAAATTACTTACACAGAATAATTTTGGTCAAGTTCTCTTCACATAGAAAATCTTTCCAAAACCTCTCATCTAAGGTACCAATCATTTCGAGATGAGATGTAGAGGAATTTTCATAATTTGAGCAAGTTTTGTATTCTATATGATACTCGCCTTCACAATCTTCATTTCCTCCACTGGTCTATCATCTCTATCCGTCTCACTCGCTTCGATTTTCTCGACTATGTCCATACCAGTAACCACATGACCAAATATCGTATGTTTGCGATCCAGGAAGCTCGCATCTTCTGCTGTCACGATGAAGAACTGTGAGCCATTCGTATTACGTCCCGCATTTGCCATAGAGATGACTCACTTCTTGTGTGTGAGTTCACTTGAAAATTCATCTTCGAATGCTCGCATCCATATACTCTTGCCTCCACTCCCTGTACCCGTCGGGTCTCCACCTTGGATCATGAAATCTCGAATGACACGATGAAATATGATACCATCATAGTATCCTTTTTGGGTAAGTCATACGAAGTTTTCGACCGCTTTTGGTGCGTACTGTGGAAAAAGCTCGAGAGTGATATCACCGAGCGTAGTAGAGAGGAGGATTTTTGGATTGGACATAGTGGAAAATTGAAACAAATATAAACTTATAATGACTGGATCGCTTCATTCTTCGCGATGACAGAAACTCGGAAAATTCTCAAAAACAAGAAGTTCGAGAAAGAATAGTTTCAGATTTTTGCTTCTTTTATTTTTGTGAGTTTTACTATTCTGTCGATACAGTTTTCGAGAAAATCCCAAATGTTCCCTAGTTTGGGATTTTAGAAAACAAATCGAAAACAGAATACAAAACGAACAAACGAAAAGAAGGAGTTTTTGTTACTTTTTAATCATAAAAAGTAAGGGCTGTTACATTCCTGGCATATTGAGTCCCATCTGACTCATAACTCCTCGCATACGCTCTGCAGCGATTTCTTGTGCTTTTTTCATTCCTTTATTTATAGCATCGGTCATAGCTTTTTCTATTCTCTTTTGATCTTTGAGGAGATCGGTATTCTCGATAGCCGTCGAGACGACCTTGAGTTGACCATCGATCGTGACGACGACACCATCGACCTCAGCCTCGATATGAGTGTTTGAGAGCTCTTCTTGAATCTTTTGAGCCTGTTGCTGGAGCTTCATCATTTCTTGTGCTTGTTTGAAATCCATAAATAGTTGGTTAGTCAGATAGTTGGTGGTAGGATAGTGGAAAAGTCGGAAAAAGCAAGAAAAAAAGCCATAAATATTAACACATTGTGAATTGATTTTCCTCTACAGGCGAGGGAAATACGGTTTCCGTCATCCCCGAGTACCATAGTCGGGGATCTACCTGTTTTTTTAAGGCTGGTAGATTCCCTGCTACCATACCAGGGAATGACAAGCTAATCTCTCTCTTTTAGAGAGAAATAGGAGAATCCCGAGAAGGACTTCACAAAAGATCATCTACCAAAACTTAAATGCACTCAGTGAGGTCTTTTTATTTCAGAGTGATTGGACGATATATATGCTTATGATGAGCGCATATACGATAGTAGCTCACTTGATCTCGAGGATAGGATGCGCTATATAGACACCGAGCAGTGTCCACAGAAATACGGTCGAGATAATGTATGTCTTATATCGACACTGGAGATCAGAGACAATGAGGAGTATAGCTCAAAGCGCAAATATCGCATAGTAATAGTCTGTAGGGCTTCAGAGTGACCATCCCATATATCGCATCCAGACAGTTACATTCAGCGCTGTCGCCATGATGATCCAAGCGAGTGTGATATCGACGCTCGATCTGACGACGATATGTGCGGTCCTCGTACGAGTGAATATATATACGAGGAGAGCGAGGATAGCAAACATCACGATAAGTGCGACACCGATATACAGATAGCCCCATGGGAGGAGCCAGACGGCGGTGAGAAAAATAGCGAGGGAGAAGAGAGCAAGAGATTTGGTATCTATTTTGTTCTTTCACTTCTGAAAAAATGCCACATACACTCAGGCGATAATCCATGAGAGATAGATAATCGACCAAATAGAAAAAGTAAATCCCGCAGGTGTGACCGATGTAGAGAACATATTCGATATATCTGCTTGTGTCATACCACCGATGAGATAGGGAGATCCGGGTATACTCACGAGAGTTGTGAGTCCGATGGTGATGAGGGCCGTGATAAGGAGAAGGTATCGGATCATAGAAGGAAGAGGGTTAAGCGTTAACTTGGTTAGTAAATTTTCCATTTTTTGCGTCCATAATTGCCTCTATCCATTGTTCTCCATTTCTCCGAAAAGACTCTTCCGTACACCACCCAAGCTCAGCTCCAGGCATAATATTTCAAGTAAAATCTTCTACTTTTCCTATTTGATTATCACAACCATATCATCTGATTTTTCCTTCATTTGCAAGCGCGATAAATCTACTATGATCTATAGGTGCTATAGTGATCATTATTGTCGTGTTTTTCAGTTTAGAAATAAGTGCATCAGTAAAAATTTTCTCTGTCTCATCATTTTTCGCAAGTGCACAGAATAAAAAATCTGAAGTCTCGATGAGTGCGTCAAGATCTCTATAGTCAAAATGGGAATTTCTCGAGTTTTTAGACCAATAAGACGTCTTCATTCCAAGAGCTTGCGTGAGTTCAGCAATTCTCGTTCCTATCCTTCCGAGTCAGATTATTCCTGCATTTTTGCCAAAAAGCTCAATTCATCGATACTTCTCAAAATTGATCACAAATCCATCTCGGATAACGAGTGGAATCTTTCTCGCAAGAGAAAAGGCTATCCCCATGGCTTGTTCTGCAACCGATTCGGTAGAATACCCTTGAATATTCGTAACAGGAACTCATTTTTCTTTGAGGTACTGTATATCGATGTACTGAAATCAAGTTGTTTGGAGACAGATTGCTTTCACATTTTGCATATGATCAATATCCTCTCTCGTCACTTTAAAATCACAAAAATCTGGATCAAGGGCCACTATCTTCTCTAAAGAACTCGAAAGAGATGTTATATCTTGGATTCTTCAAGGTGTTGTGTGATACTCCACTTCGAAAGTCTCCTCGAGAAGCTTTTTTTGTTCTCCAGAAAAGAGGAGATGGAGATTGGGAGAAAGGATAATAAGTTTCATGAAGATTGACAGTTAGGATTTTTCTTTACGGAAAATTTGCATAAAAATTAAACAAAAATTAATTACCACGATTGATGCGGAGTACATTATTGTCGTTGGAGAGTATACTGAAAGTGCAAAAAGAGACAAGATGTGTTTTGTGTTCATGAGAAGATAATATCCTGACGGCTCACTTTCTGGGTTTTTCCATACCTTCCGAAATGTTGGAAAATATCAGATAAGGTCTGCGATGGTGGCAAAAAGTGATGCATACAATGGATTTGATGTTTTTATCCAAAGGAAAATAGCAATGAAAGAAAGAATAACTGATCCATAATCGAGCTTGTCCCATTTTCAGAGAGTTCCAAATTTGAGTGCAAGAAAAGTCACAAAAAAACAAACCAGAAAAGTAATCCCATTCTGTGCACTTCCCCATCCTCATCATCCTGCGACCTGAGCAAAAAATGCAATCCCCGTTGTAAGTACCCATATTCCCCATGAAAATATATGAGGTTCGGTCTTTCATGCAAATATACTCTTGATGTATATTGTATACGAGTAGAGGGCAATGATGACAGCAAGACTCGAGAGAATTTCGCGCCAATATATACTGAGTAAATTCATACTATTTTAGATATTTTTATATACTGTGTCTTGGTTCCCTACTCTGAAAAGATATACTCAGCCATCTTGTCTGTTGCGAAGAAGTATTCTGAGATTATTATGAATTGATATCGATTTGAGATAAAGAGGACTTTCTCTCAAGTTATGACTTCGGAGCGCACTATGTGATTCCTGTTCAAAGAAAAAATCAAGTGTCTCCAAAATCGCCATCTTATCTTGACGAGACAAGAGTCAAAAAGACTTTTGATATTCTTTCGATTCGATGAATTTTCTTTTTGTCATAACATTTAGCGAGAAAGGGAAATTTCTTTGAGAATCTTATTTTTATATTGATCCCAATCTTGCCACTCCAACTCTCATCGAGCATCTCTCTTATCGAATTCTCGAATAGATTCCTGTATCTCCTTCCAGACCTCAGGAGAAAAGTCAGACTCTCGTACTTCCTCATCTTTATAGCCAAAAGGTGCGATACGAAGCACTCACCGCTGTTGTGTCTCTCTGAGTGACTGGATGAAAAGCCCTGAAAGATCAAGGTGAGATTTACTCGCGAATTCATCCGCCCAAGACTTGAGCTCAGTCGGAATACGGAGTGTCACAGAAACTTTATCACTACGAGGAGTAGCTTTACGGGGTGAGCGAGTAATTGTAGCAGGCATAGTGAGAATTTATGATAATTACATTGTAATAATATTTATCTCCATTGCAAGAATTATTTTTTAGGAATCCACGGAACAAAGACACTTGTATTCTTTTTGTACTCTTCCCAGTTCGGCCTACCTGCATATCTCGCCTCCTGAAGTGGTACACCCGAAACGAAGAGAAGGAGGATAGTGATAGTGAACCATGATATGAATCAAAAGTACGAAAATGGGAGAGCTATCAGACTGATCCCGAGCCAAAACATGCTCTCTCCAAAATAGTTCGGATGCCTCGAGTATCTATAGAGTCAGCTCGTGAATATCTCACCTGGCTTCTTCGTCTTCATGAACTCGGCGAGTTGTCGGTCTGCGATCGTCTCGAATATGAGTCAAAAAAGAGCAATAATAGTTCATAAAATCAATAAAAACTCGCTTTTTATCATTCCGAGGAACGAGGTAGTCAGTACACCCCTTGTGGGTGAATCTGCTCAGAAAAATAAGAAAAGAGATTTCTCGACTTCGTTTCACTCCGCTCGAAATGACAATTCTGGAGTATTTACCACAAGTATAGCACTTGCTACAACCAGCATCAGTAGCATCTGAAGAAGATAGACTTGGAGAAAACTTCGCAGATAAAAGTACCATCCACTTCCCCATTCTTCTCGCCATTTTACATATCTTGCATCCTCATTTTTCTCTTTGAGCTTTCGTACTCATATATGAAATACTATTCGTATTCACCAGAGAAGCACCAGTCCGGTGAGGATAATTTGAGAAATTTCCATACGAGAATGGAAGAATGAAAGTACTGATATAATGATAAATCCAAAACCCCAAAATATATCGACGATGGAGTTATCTTTTATTTTGATAGAAATGAGAAAAAGGAGAATGTATGAGATGAAGAGAGTGAGGAGGATGGGAGTCATGATTTATAACGATTGAAAAATATTAATTCGCCTATCAGCATTCAAAATATAGTTATTTCCCTTAAGAAACTGAGCTATATTTGCAAGATTCTTTTTAGGATGTAGATTTTCGATGAAATCTTGTTCAGAGTCGAACTGAAAAGTAGTTTCATCATAGAATTCTGAAAAATTTTGAAGCTGAGAAATACTCCTGATAGTATTATAGGCATTTGCTTTTTGTATCCTCTCATCACCATCACATGCATCAAACAGTATTTCGGCCTCAAAAAAAGTACCATCTTCTGTTGGCTCGAAAAATACGATATATCATCATTTTTTTACTACTCGCATTGCTTCATTAATCGACATTTCCGTATCTTCTACTGGTATATGGTGAAATGAAAGTGTAAAAATAACCATATCAAAGCAATGATCACTGTAACTGAAGTTTTTTGCACTTCATTGGGAAAATGTAGCATTTGGAATTTTCCTGTCTTGTGCCATCCGGATAGATGAACTATCTGGGTCTATTGCAAAAAGTTCATTGCAGTGCTCTGCGAATCAAACCGATCGAGAACCATTTCCACAACCGATTTCCAAAAGAGACAATCATCTGAGTGGAATCAGATCTTCGAGTTTCGAGAGAAATCCATCTTTGAGTCGTTTCATAGTGTATATACTAAAATTATTTTGAAAGAAGTGTCGATACACTATACATCACGAGTGCCACCATACCGCAGAGAAAAGTTCCCCATCCGATATCAACCATTGTGAACGAAAGAGAATAGTTCTTAAGAAACGTAAGATTCGTGAGATCATACATCGCATAGGAAAGGAATCCCATGATTGCACCATATCAGATTGCATTCAAAGGAGAGCTCGCATATCCAGATCTAATAACAAATACATAGACAAGAAGGACGATAACGAACCAGGCTGTGAGTCCTGCGAGGAGATTAAGCTTGATTGATCCATTTTCGACAACGACGAGTTCTCCAAACTCACGAATAGTAAATTTTTTCATCACGTATCCGAGCCAGAGAAAATCTCAGAGAATAATCGTCATATATCCAGCAAGAAGTGGGAGAATAATGGAGAGAATAGTCATAATAAAAAAGTAAGAAGTAATCTCTATGATTATAGGCGAAAGAGGAAAGAGAGCAAAAGAATAATTTTATACTCTTTCCCCTTTGAGCACCCACCCGTCCCCTGCAGTAATTTGTACTTTCAGGATATCTCAAATCTTGATATCTGATGATTTTTGAATAAATACTTCCTTAAAATTCCGTGTCCGTCCGACCCATGTCTCATCTTTTCATTCTCAGGATATAAGGATCTCTTCTTCTCGTCCTACCATGAGGAGATTCCGAGCGCTCGCTGTCTCACGGAGAATATCATTGAGGATGGTCCATCTTCGAGCTTTTTCTTCTGGGGAAATATCATCCTCATATTTTGTCGTGGCGATAGTACCTGACCTGGGAGAATACCTGGCGATAAATGCAAAATCAAACTGACATTCTCTCATCGCCTGAGCGGTCATCTGAAACTCTTCTTCTGTTTCTCCCGGAAATCCGACGATAATATCAGTCGAGATAGAAAAAAGAGGATCTCGTGATCTCAGATAATCCACCTGGGATTTAAAATCAGCATAACTATGTTTTCGATTCATACGCTTAAGCATGACGTCACTTCCTGATTGGAGGGCAAAGTGAAGGTAATTACAGAGTTTTGGGAGTTCAAAGTGGGCATCGAGAATATCCCGAGTCATATCATGAGGATTGGAACTCGTGAAACGAATACGGTCAAGTCACTCGATTTCATTGATTTTATCGAGAAGGCCACGGAAAGGAGTTTTTACATGGGCATCATTCCATGTAAGTGATTCACTATTCCAGAGTTTCGCGCGAGTTTCTTTTCCATAGCTATTCACATTTTGGCCAAGAAGTGTGACTTCCTTAGTTCCATTTTTCACCACTTCTGCTACTTCTTTCAAGATCTCATCTTGTGGACGCGAAAGTTCACGACCACGGGTATGTGGAACGATACAAAAGGTGCAAAAGTTATCGCATCCTGTCTGGATGATCACGTTCGCTGAAGCTGGATTTTCTTGGAGCTGTTTGACGGCGAGGTATTCATTGAACTTCGCATCATTACCGATATCTTCTCATGACACGAGTGAGAGTATCTTTGTCACAAATGCCACTTCCTCTATACGAAAGGTAAAATCAATAAGTGGAGAGCGGAGAAAGAGTTCATCGTCATAGTTTATGAGTGAATCTGAAGATTCCAAAAGGGTTATTTTTTCTGCATTTTTCCTTTTGTACGAGGCCTTGTCATTCGCAGTGGCAAATTCAGGATTCGGTAGATATCTTTTTGCAAGCCCACTTTTCCTCACCATACATCCCGTGATTCCAAAAAGTACTCGTTTGGAAGCCTCCTCTCATTCAGGAGAGGACTGGGATGAGGTGTTTTTATGATACCGCTCTATCTCTCTCATAAATCCAAATACTTTATCTTCTCACTTTTGCCTGACACTACAGGTATTCATGATGACGATATCTGCCTTTATAGGATCGATCATTTTACGCAATCCTGCCGAACGAAGAATCATATCGATTTTCTCACTATCAGCGTAATTCATCTGACAACCAAAAGTTTTGATGTAGTAGGTCTTGAGCATAAAAAAGTTTTGCACCGAAGTACGAGCCTCAGTGTATCGAGAAAATGGGTTTTTTCAAATCAAAGTATGCACACACTATGTGAACAAAATGTGAAGAAAACGTATCAAAAACATTGAAAAACCATAATGCAATCATATAATACTCAGGTACGAAAAATACAAATATTGTACTTTTCCCGGATACAGAGCACTTACAAACGTGCAAAATTTTTATACATCTAATTTTTCATACAATATATGGTATCAGGTGAACAATTTATTGCCATAGATATAGGAAGTTCAAAAATCAAAACCGTGATATGAGAATGGAGTGACGACAAAAAACTCCACATACTTGGTGTTGGCACTTCCCCATCTCGTGGCATCAGAAAATGAAACATTCTCGATATGGAAGAATTTAAGGCAAACCTCGATATGTCTCTCGGTGAAGCTGAAAAGATGACAGGAGAACAAGTCACGCATATCTGTATTGGTCTTTCTTGAGTACATATAGATATTACGAGAAAAACGGGTATCGTTGCAATCGCATGAGTCGAAGTAGCTGACGAGGACGTTAGTCGTGCTCTCGATATGTCTCAAAATGGCGTTGACTTGATGAACCGAACAGTCCTCAAGGTAATTCCTGAAAGTTTTGGGCTTGATCTCGAAAGTGGTATAAAAAATCCGATCGGAATGAGTGGGAAAAAATTAGAAGTTCGTAGTCATATCATCTCTATGTGAGCGAATACACTTTCAAATATTAAAAAGTGAGTCTATGATGTTGGCGTAGAAATTCTCGATATTTATCCAAATATTCTCGCGGCCGGAGAATCTACGCTCACTCGACGACAGAAAGAGCTCTGAGTAGTCGTTCTCGACATTGGATCAAGTGCTACAAATCTTGCTGTTTATGAAGAAGGATCTCTTATATTTGCGAGTGTTATCCACATTGGCTCTGAACATGTAACAAGCGATCTAGCGCTCGGACTACGTATATCGATCGACACAGCTGAAAAGCTCAAAATAGAAGAATGAAACCTCAATTTCGGGGAAAGCATGAAAGCTGAGTATGATGAGGATATTGATCTCGCTCGTATCTCAAATGTAGATACCTTAGTCGTCAGTCGTAAGTTTATGAATGAGATTATCCGTGCTCGTTATGAAGAAATATTTCATCATGTGAATATGGAGCTCAAGAAAGTTGGACGTGACGGAATGCTTCCAGAAGGAGCTATTCTTACTGGTGGATGATCAAAAATGCGATGACTCGTCGAACTTGCTCGCGATTATCTTCGTCTTCCTGCATCGGTATGAGTTCCTGAAAATTCAGATGGTGTCGGTGGTACATCGATGAATGATCCTGTCTATGCATCTGTTATCTGAATACTTCTCCTCATGCAAAAATATGGAACAGCAAAAAAACCATTCAAAATCCATTTTTCTCCAAAAAATCTCCTTGAATCTCTAAAAAACTTTGTTCAAAAAATGATCCCTTAGTACTTTCTTCTCTTCCTTCCCTTTACTTATTAGCTATTTCCACTTTATGTCATCTCCTTTTACATCAAACGAGGATCGTCTCAAAAAACTTCTCAAAAGTAACATCCAAATTCCTCAACCCTCTTCAAATACTCACCCATCACCAGTAGAAGTAAATGTCGGTGGATATATATCGCCTATTGCGAATATAAAAGTTGTTGGTGTTGGTGGGGGTGGAAACAACGCTGTCAATCGAATGATAGATTCTGGAATCGAATGAGTCGAGTTCATTGCGGTCAATACTGATGCGCAAGCACTTTTTACATCAAAAGCAAAAACTCGTATTAACATAGGTCGTGCAACGACTCGTGGTCTCGGTGCTGGTGCTAATCCAGAAATAGGAAAAAAAGCAGCAGAAGAATCAAGTGAAGAGATAAAGCAGGCCCTCGCAGGTGCAGACATGGTATTTATTACCTGTGGTCTCGGTGGAGGAACTGGTACTGGTGCAGCCCCGGTTATTGCTGAAATTGCAAAATCTCTCGGTGCACTCGTAATTGGTGTCGTCACGAAACCATTTGCATTTGAGTGACAACAAAGAAGTACCAAGGCATACGATGGATTTGAACAACTCAGAGGAAAAGTAGACACACTCATCACTATACCAAACGACAAAATACTCTCCATTATCGATAAAAAAACTCCACTTCTCGAAGCACTTCACGTCGCAGATGAAATTCTCAAGCAAGGTGTCCAGTGAGTATCGGATCTTATTACTCATCCAGGACTCATAAACGTCGATTTTGCCGATGTCCGATCTGTTATGGAGAATGCTGGATCAGCACTTATGGGTATCGGATATGGAAGTGGTGAAAATCGAGCAATAGAAGCAGCACGATCTGCTATCGAATCTCCACTTCTCGAGCTCTCTATCAATGGAGCAAAGTGACTCCTCTTGAATATCACAGGAGGAACTGATCTTTCGATGTTCGAGGTCGATGAAGCATCACGCCTTATCACCGAATCATGCGATCCAAATGCCAATATTATCTTCGGTACGTCTATCGATGAGCGTTATACTGGTGAAATCAAGATTACTGTTATTGCTACTGGATTCTCTGAGGAGACAAATGCACAAATTGCACATATGTCACGTGGATGATTTGGTCAAAGTAAACTCTTCTGAGCGCCTCCGGCATGATCAGCTCAAAATTCTCAACCAAAATCATATAACAATTTCGGTAGTCATTCGGCTCCAATATGACATCAGTCTGCAAGCCCAGATGCGCAAAACGATTTTGATGTCCCTGCATTTTTGCGAAATAAAATCTCAAAGTAATGCCTACCTTTGTCATTCTTGATCTCGAAACTACTGGTCTTTCCACAGAAAAAGATGCTATTATCGAGATTGCAGCGATCAAATGTGAGATATGAAAAGAAAATGGCATATGGATCATAAAAAATAAAGAAGAGCGTTCTATGCTCGTAAATCCCGAGAGAGAAATTACAGAAGAAATATCGCTTATAACCCATATCACGAACGATATGGTCATATGACATCCTCTGTGGTGAGAAATACGAGAAAAAGTACGAGACTTTATTGGTGACAATATCGTCGTTGGACATAATGTCCTTTTTGATGTTTCAATGCTCAAAACTCACGGAATCGATATTTCTAAAAATACCATTCTTGATACTTTTGAAATGTCAGAGCTCATAGCACATGAAAGCGAAAGTCTCAACCTTGGTTTTCTCGGAAAGAAATATGGATTTACGACGACAAAGTGAGAGCATAGAGCCCTCGGTGATGTAGAGATATGTCTTTCTCTTTTTATTCATTTCTTAGAAAGATTTGAATCTCTAGATGATACCTCCATGAGTATACTTCGTTCTATTGCTGAAATAGAAGAAAAACAAAATATTTCTTGTCTTTTAAATCTTATAAACCAAGAGAACTGACCACTCTTTTCGCTCGTTACACTGAAAAAGAGCTTTCCTGAAAACAAACTCAAAGAAAAAACAAAACACGAAAAAAAAGAATTCTTCCCAGTACAAAAAGTATTGTCATTTTCTGGGAATAAAGATGAAGAAATGTGTATATATAATAATCTTGCAAAAACCAATAAAACTCTTCATATTATTGCTTCAGATTTTCAGAAAGCAAAGGCTTATGAATTACTTCTCTCTGAAGCTGGGTATAGCGTATGCTTATTCGGATGAAAAAGAGAATACTACTCTACTAAGTATATTGAAGAAATTTTCAGAGAAAACGCTCCTTTAAATAGGAAGCTTGCTATACTCATAGTAAGGATACTCTTTTGGGTTCGTCGGACGGACACATGAAGAATGAATGAACTCAAATTTTACTGAGATGAATACCTTTATAAGGATCTTTTTGTTCTCGAACAGGATGAAAGTAATTATTTTTATGAAAAGCAGAAAGACTTTGAGAAAAATGTTTCTATCGTCATATCAGCATCCCTTGATCTTCTCACAGAATCAAGTGAAAAACCAGAGTGACTTATGGTGAGTGAAATAGGCTTCTTATCAGAAAAAGTATCAAAGCATCTTTGCTATACTATCGACGTAAAAAAGGCATTTTCTATTCTCGAAAATTATAAAGACTTACCCGGAAGAGAAAGTATCATACAAGGACTTTCACTCATTAGTCATATTTATGAATCTACTCCGAAGAGGCCAAGCTGAACAGAAGAGTATCCACCATGAGAGTATGGAGAAACGTATTTTTATGACCAAGAAACACTTTGGCTCAAATGATGAAAATGGCTTATACTCGGAACACAAG
>JANOWM010000086.1:0-2554 GCA_031417875.1 Candidatus Altimarinota bacterium | reverse complement strand
TTTCCCTCAATATTGGATGAAAAAACGCTCGAAGCTTCTATGAGGCATGAAAAATCAAGTTCTTTGACAGATGATAAAAAATTCTCGAGGGTTTTCGAGAAGCCCGGAAGGCCTCATTTATAAAGTGGAAAGTAACTATCTGTGAGCATTTTCATGACTCTATTATAGTCGAAAAACACGATAAATCAAAGAGAAAAGAATTAGCGAAATCTCCTCTCGAAACGTTCTTTTCGACGAATATCAGGATGTTTTCGTGGAACTGGAAGAGAGTGTTTTCTATAAAATAGTAGCTCAGATTTGGTGATTTTGTAATATTTTTTTGTCACTTCACATTCGATTGCCCAATTGAGTACATCATCAGGAATATCTTGTATATTTTCTGGCAATTTTACCGCTGGAATATATTTTTTTGCTTCGGGTTTTGGTGGAGTATAGTCATTCCAGAGAAATCATTTTTGTGTAATAGATTTTTCTGTCTCAGGAAAGTAGAGTTCTGCCATAGTTTCATTGTAACCATAAGGAGAAATGCTGGGAGAGAGATATTCGCCCCATTCTTCATCGCGAATCATATTTTTGATGATTTTTGCAACGAGATCTTCGTATGCTTCTTTCGTGTATTGCATATTGAAGATGCAGTATTCTTTACTGCGAAGTCCGATACATCCAAAACAGTTCTTGCACGAAATACATGAGAAACAATAGTACATATTTGACGTATTTGACCATACAGCATAACAGCCAATAAGATTGGATGCATTTGTTCAGATAGCCATAGATTCGTAGGCATTTTCGATAGTATATCACCAAGAGAAGCAATCGTAACAATCCTCTCCTTTTCAGATAGTGTTTATGTATTTACAGTTTTTTGAGTCAGCCACATCAGTGGCAATATGTACATTGAAACAGTTGCTCAGATGATTCCCGGTGACATTCTCAGAATTATAGATAATTGTTTTTTGTATGGGTTTTTCTTGTTTCATTTTTGCAAAGAGCGAGGCAAGAAGTGCATAATCAAATCCTGCATTGTTTTTTTGGTATGATCCTATGAGAGATTCATATTCTTCCTTCGAATATTGTCTATTTTCTATCGTATATGATGCGTTTGTTTGACCATATGAGAGAAGACAGTCATGACATCATTTCATGTTGTACGAAAAATGCACCTCCCGACAGTCTTCAGATTCTTCCAGCGAAAGAGAGTTATGACATCTCGTTATCCCGATCCCATCATAACAATTACTACATCCACGTACAAAGTAGGAATCAAATACATCTTCTGAATCGTATATACTGTCAGAGTATTCGCAGTTTTGGTCATTGGCAGCATTGAATACGAGGTAACAATTTTTTATATAGTTTGTTCCTTGGGCATAGTCAGAATTTTCATTCGTTGCGTATTCATTTGAAAGGCATGGAAGGAATGTTTCTTTCAAAAGGGTATCAAATTGCTGAGTAAAAGTGCGAGAGAAGTCATACATGCTTCATTGTTCGATAGTATCTACTCGATCGCTCCACCATATCGCCTGATCTACTACTTTGTATCATCTATTTGGTGGAAATACAGTAATAATATCCTTTCCTGTTATGGCGCACTGAGATTTGTAGAGATGATGCATATTCCTCCACGCAAGACGCCTTCGAAGACGCTCTTCTGGGCAAAGAGTGGGAGCCGGAATGAGGAATCTTTCTCATCAAATAATAGGGGAAATCTTTTCATAAAAAGCAATATCTTCATCGGCAATATCAAATAGTTTTCCTGAGAGGCTGCAAGCTCGAGTGACGGGCATAGAAATTTATAAAGTCCTCTTTATTATGGGGAAAAGTATCTCTTTTGCAAAAGTTTCCTACCCAATCACCTCTCTCGTATAACACGCTTCACAATACACCGTCTCCGGTCTCTCTTTCGGATATGCAGTCAGAACATTTTTCTTACAGTTTTCACAAATTCGTTCGATAAGTCTGCGTGGATTTCTCATCTTCATACGGTCCAAGTTTCTTTGATCTGGATGTCGTCTCGGAAGAGGAAGTGAATGTTTTCTGTAGAATTCGAGCTCTTCACGAATAATGCGAAATGGTTTTTTCGTCACCTCACACTCTATCGCCCAGTTCAGTATATCATCAGGAATTCACTCTATCGTATCAGGAAGTTTATTCGCAGGGATTACTTTCTCTACTTTTGGAAACGGGACTTCATAGTCAGAGTAATTGTATCCTTCTTTTTTGATCTCTTCTGAACTCAGTGGATCATAGGAATACGCGAGACTATCTTGGTATGGATAATCTGATATATCTTTCGGAAAAAAAGATCACCATTCGTCATCACGTATCATACTTTCTATAATTTTTGGCACCATTTTTTCGTATTCTTCTTTCGTGTATTGTTTATTAAAGATGACGTATGATGCGTTTTTGAGTCATATACATCCAAAGCAATCATGACATCCGTCGAGGTATGATGAGTGCCACACATCATGACAATTATTTCTGAGTTCATAACAAAATCCAGACCGCGAAATAATTCCCCCATTGGTTATCTCTATACAGTTTTGCGAAC
>JANOWM010000085.1:0-23314 GCA_031417875.1 Candidatus Altimarinota bacterium | reverse complement strand
GTTTTAGAGGGAGCTGATCCGGTATACCCAGTATCATCGGCATCTGCACCACCGACCGTTGAGTCATTCGCTATATAAAAACGGACATTATTTGTATTTGGCGTAGGAATAGTAACAGACCAATCAATATTGAAAAACTTGTTTGGTGCGACATATCGCCAATCAAGTAACACCGTATAGGTTCTTCCTGTAACGACTCTTGTGAGTGTTGTTCTTCCGGTGTAGGTATTTCCATTGACACTCCCAGTCATCGTATTCGTCGTCCATGCAGTCCAGTCACTTCCATAGGTGACTCATGCAATTCGGAGAGCTATCCACGCGTCATTGGTGTTATTACATCCAGCTCCTGGAGGATTTCCTGTATAGATATTTGCGCCACTATTATAGTAAAGCTGAAACTGTCCACAATCACCGATAATGAGTCTGAGATCGTTTGATCCGGTTATTCATCATGTTGGATTCATCACAAAACTTGAGGCACCGCAGGTATAAAATGTGACCTTCCCAGATTGAGTTACCGTGATATTACCAGTATTCGTAGCACTTCCATCACTATTACAGAGTGTATCCGCAGATGTCGAGAGTCCGACAGTATTAAACGTCGTATCACCCGTATGAAGTACTCCTATTTCTACTTCGTTTCCATCGGTCATATTTGGCATTTCTACTTCGATTTTTACAGGTTTTGAAAAGAGGAGATGTTTTCCTGGGATTCAAAACTCAAAAGTTTTGGCAGATATGGTAGAATTTCACTTTTTCTTATTTCCTTTTTTCACATTTTTTTTATCGAAGTAGCTATTTCATTTGAGTTTTACCTCCTCTGGAGCCTCAAAAATACCAACACCAGCACCGTCTATAATGGAATTATCCATACTGGTAATATTGGTATCTGCCTTGAGTTCAGTGTTAATTATTCCGGCAAAAGCATGTACCTGATGACTCATGCGTGTTATTTTGGTCGATTTTACTACCTTTCAGATTTTACCAGCAAGATTTTTATCAAAATCGGTAGGAGCTTTGTAGCTTTCTTTCGCAGCAATGAGAGAGATCATATCGCCTTCATCTGGGGTTGCAGTCAGGTCGATTGTTTTTTGGAGGGTGACAATGGTTTCTTCATGACTACTTGGAAGTTCATCTAAAGAATGCAAAACTCATTCGTTATCAAAAGCAAAAATACTCCCAAAAGAAAACGAGAGAAGGAGAATAACAGAAATGACCTTACGAATCAGTAACATACATCTATCATAACATATCTTCAAAAGAAAAAGAGACTTTCAGAGTGAAAATCCCATCTTTTTTTCTTGACATATCTTTATTCCATGGATTCTATAGCCGTAAGACGACTTTTATCACGAATATTGTACTCTACGGTACTTGCGACAATATGTCCCCGTTTATAGAGTCAAATAAGTGAATCATCCATGAGAAGCATTCATTCTTGGCGTGAAGTTTCGAGAACTGAGTACATATGTTGGGTATCTCCACGAATGATGAGGTTTCGAACGGAATCATTATTAAACATGATTTCGCGAGCGACGACCCGTCCAGTTCCATCTTTTTTTGGCAGGAGTATCTGAGAAATGATAGCCCTCATCGCGAGTCAAAATTGCATACGAACTTGGTTTTGCTTATCAACGGAAAATGACTGGAGTACACGATCGATAGTTTGAACGGTATCGTTGGTATGAAGTGTAGAAAAAACAAGATGCCCGGTTTCAGCAAGGGTAATAGCTGCTTCCATGGTTGCAAGATCTCGCATCTCACCGATCACGATGACATCAGGATCTTCGCGAAGTATAGATTTTATTCCATCAGGAAAAGAAGCAAAATGTTTTCAGAGTTCACGTTGGTGTATGAGGGATTTATTATTTTTATAGACAAACTCTATCGGATCTTCGAGTGTGATGATATGTCGACGCATGGTGCGATTTATATAATCGAGCATGGTTGCCATAGTCGTCGATTTTCCACTTCCGGTCGGTCATGTGATGAGAATAATTCACTTTTCTGAATGTGCTGCTTTGAGGAGGTATTCAGGAAGCATGATTGATTCCGCAGTTGGTATCACTGAAGGGATGGAACGAAATGAGATACATACTCATCTAATAACATGAGAAATATTTACACGGAAACGAGTTCCATGATATTCAAAAGAGATATCGAGTGTTCCTTCTGTCAGTGGTCGAGAGAGGAGTATCTTACAAATATCGAGGACATCTTCATTTGTGAGTTTTTCATACTTTTCGAGCGCTTCCATTTCACCAATAGAATTTCGAATGTACGGGTAATCTAGTGGGGTAATATGAAGATCAGAAATTTTATTCGTGATAACTTCGTCCATGAGCGTGAGAAATTTTTGGAGTTCCATATGTATTTTTTTTTATATATCATCACTTTAGCACATTTTTTTTAAAAAAGCGAATATTTAAGTATATTTTTTACCACTTTTAGGCCAAAGAAGATGAATACTTGAAACTTTTTCATATTTTGATAGGATACGTGTATGAAACTTATTGTTTGACTTTGAAATCCTGGGAGAGAATATGAAAAAACGAGACACAATATCGGGTATATGATGGTAGATATTTTGCAAACCAGCTGGGAAATGAATGACTGGGAAGATTCAAAATTTTGAGCCCTGATAGTATCATCCCAAAAGGATAAGAGTATCTTCATAAAACCAACCACTTTTATGAATCTCTCATGAGACGCTGTGTCAAAGATCGTGAATTTCTATAAACTGGATCCAAAAACAGATATCCTCGTCATTTCCGATGATATCGATATGGAGTTCGGAAAAGTACGTTTTCGATCAAAATGAAGTCATGGCGGACAAAATGGACTCCGAGATATCATAGCGAAACTTGGAACAGATGAATTTGCTCGTATCAAAGTGGGAATCGGGAGACACGAACTCTATAGTGTGAGCGATTGGGTACTTTCAAAATTGACAAAAGAGGAAGAAATATCGCTTGAAAAAATGGTGTTTCCAGAAGTAGAGAAGAAAATAAAGGAATGGTTACACACCTAATATGCGTCTTGATCTCTACATCAGTGAGAAATATGGATTTACTCGTAATAAATCCCAAGCCCTTATCGATGCTGGATTTATTTGTGTGAATGGAAAAGTTATAGATAAAGCATCCTTTTCGGTAACATGAGATGAGATTTTTTCGATACGAGAAGATAAAAGTATCCATTGGGTTTCGAGATCTGCGGGAAAGCTCGATGGATTTCTCGAAGAGATTGGTTTTATCGATATAACCTGAAAAAATTGTCTCGATATTGGCTCATCGACGGGAGGCTTTACACAAGTACTTCTTGAGAAATGATCATCTCATGTCGACGCCGTAGATGTCGGGACAGATCAGCTTCATGAAAAGATAAAGAACGATCCAAGAGTATCGAGTTTTGAGAAGACAGATATTCGGAAATTTTCCGGTACCTGTCATCCCGGTGGTACCTATGACATCATCACGTGCGATGTTTCATTTATCTCACTCGCTGAAATCATCCCAGATATTCTCCGATTTTTAGACAAAAATACCGATATTTTCCTCTTATTTAAACCACAATTTGAGGTGGGTCGGGCGAATCTCCGAAAAACGGGAGTGCCAAAAGATAAAAAAATCGTAGAACAGAAACTGAAAGAATTCGAGCAATTACTCAACCATAATTGTCTGAAAATAAAAAAGAAATCTCCATCGACGGTCATATGAGAAGCTGGAAATGAGGAATGGATGATATGGGGGAAAAGAGGAGTATAAAAAAGTTTGATTTTTGTAAAATTCTGATATAATTTTTACGTCGAGTGAAACTACGACCAATAAGTTGGTATAGAAGCCACCGCTTCTCACCATATAAAAATCCCCCATAGTTAGATTTAGGGGGATTTTTTCGATTATCTGCCGAGAATTATCTCGAAACAGACTCGAACTCTCCAAACAGAGAGCGAAACTACTATTTTCATAAAAATGAAACGTAAGTTGGTGAGGATATAAAAGCTCACCACTCCCCACCATGAATGGAGAGCGTTATGAGTATATAAAACACTCTTAAATTTTTCTTAATTTTCCAGAGTTTTTCATTTTCCAAAGAGAAATCTTCATCGCACGACACTTCATTTTTTGATAGATTCTCCTTTATCCGGAAGAAAATTGGATTCATCGGCATGTAGGTAATTTTTTGTCCACCCGGAAAAAGTATCATCCGAAGTCTTTTCGATAAGCACTTCATGAAGGGTGTTTTTATGTGCCTCTGAAAATACCTGAAAAGCTTTTTCACCGGCAGCTAGAAGGAGCTTGAGTTGTTTTTGGGAAATATGATTTGGTATTTGGTCACCAAATGAACCAGCAGGAACCGAGTAGTGATCGATATGAGGAGAGAAAGCAAAAGCATGGAGCTGAGTAATGTCAAAATCCCTGACAAGTGAGATAGTGTCATTAAAATCTTCGTCTGATTCCCCTGGAAATCCAACGATGAGATCAACTCAGATATTAAGTTGTATTCCATCTTCGCGTTTGATCGCACGAAGTTTTTCGAGCACTTCACGTACCTTGTCTCCATCGTAGTGACGATTCATGGCTTTTAAAATTTTTGTGGAACCTGATTGGATAGAGAGGTGAGGGTAGGCAATAATTCTCGGATTCCTAAAAAGTTCTATGAGTGCATCTGAACAAAATTCGACTCCAAGTGAAGAAATTCTGAGTCTTTCAAGTTTTGTCTCTTCGAGAACGAAGGTGATAAGTTCGACAATTTTGGAATCCTGAAAATTATTTGAGCTTTCAGATCCCCATGCTCCGAGATTGATTCCTGTAAAGACGACTTCTCTTCATCATCTCTTTATAAAATCATTTATTTCTTCGAGAACCTCTTCTTTTGATCGCCATTTATGTCTTCCACGAGATTGTACCGTGAGACAAAAGGTACAAAAGTTATCGCATCCAGTTTGGATGACCATAAATTTGCGAGTAAAAATTCCTTTTCCCTGAAGTTTCGTGAGTGATCTGATTTTTGTCCTCATTTGCTCTTTTCGGTCCTCATTACTCAGGCTAAAATCATCTGGGTCTTCGGGAAGGATTTCGATTTTTTCCTGAAAGTCAGCGAGTTCAGAGTATATTTTATAAAACTGTGGATCGATTTCTCCATTACGGATATTTCCACACCCTGATAGGTAGAGCTTTTCTGAACCCTCAATACGTGGAAGTATTTTTTTCGCGTGTTTGACCCATTTAGCCTTAGCTTTATCGGTTACGACACATGAGGCAATAAAATACCCCTTCTTTTCCTCTAAGTGAGGATGGACGAGCCATTTTTCTGCAAAATATCTATTGGTTTTACAACCAAAAACCTTATACTCCATGTGTTTCTCTTAAAATAAAGAATGTAAATTACTTGAAATTTCTATACTCTCCCTATGTATTCCCTCATTCTTCTTTTTTTCACCATCCCACTTTATTTTTCTCATGTTTTTGCTCCATTTGGACTCATTATATGAGAAACGAGTTCTTTTGAAAGACAAAAAGTATATCTTTTTGCTATTTTTGTAGTCATTTCTTTTTTAGAAATATGTATTTCTCGACGAGAAGCTCTTTTTGCATTTTTCAAATCTCATATTTTTTCTCTTTCTTTTTTTATCCTTCTGCCCTTCATTTCTTTGTGGCTTCATGATCTTCCTGATATTTCTTTTTTTCTTTCTGGGTGATATGAAAAACATCATGGTGCTCTTTGGTACCTTCTTTTCATCCTGCTTATTATCAATCTCTCGAGTCTTTCCCCGGTAGCTAAGAAACATATACTTTATGCTAGTATGTACTCTGCAGGATTGGTCGCGTTTTTCTCTCTCTCGGAATATATCCTTGGATCATCGTTTTTCTTTGAGGGATCGAGACAAATATCGTGGTGAATGAGTAGAAGTGTGAGTACTCTTGGAAATCCAAACTATGTCGCATGATACCTCCTCCTTTTTCTCCCACTCTCTTCACTCGTGAGGCAGAGCGAAAGGTACATATACATACTCCTTATTATCTTCGCAGTATTCACGACAGGAAGTTATATCGCACTGGTACTCCTTTGAGGATATGTTGTCTACTGGATATCTTCAAAATTTTGTAAGCATTTTCGATGGGAATTACTATGAACCTTTATTTTGATAGTAGGGCTTTATGGGTACTGGTTTCTTTCACCTGATAAATTTCTTTCTCTTGAGAGTCGATTCGTGATTATGAAAGAAATATGGACAGTTATGGTTTGATATCTGCCCGGTTTTATGACAGGATTTTGACCTGATAGTATCATGCAATACTTTTTTACACCTCGTAGTGAATTGATCAGCCAGTATTTTCCGACTGAGAGCATCATCGATTCTACGCACAATATATTCCTAGATTTTATTTTCCAATTTGGGGTTATTGCCTTTGCTATTCTTGCTTACTACATTTGGAAAAGATGGCCTCGTCTTCCTCGTTTTGCCAAAGAGTCACTTCTTCTCGGAGGACTCTTTCTCTCACTCAATGTCACCGTAACGGTCCATGTAATAATGCTCATTCTCCTCTTATTTCTGAGCCCATAATTAGGAATTTTTTGGAACTTTATAGTATTCGAGGAGATACTTTGCCATATTTGCGAAGAGGGCAGAAGCAGTCGTCTCAGCGTAGAGAGAAGTTCGTGGACGATCAACACGGACGATGAGGACAAATTTTGGGTTTTGAGCTGGCGCAAATCACCCAAATGATGTAATCGTGTGACCAACACTACTTACTTCGTATCCTCCACGAAATGCTATTTGCGATGTTCCAGTTTTCCCGGCAATGGTATATCAGAGTACTCACCCTGCCCTGGCAAAACCATTACGAACTCCATCGACGAGCATAGCCACTACTTGTTTTGCAGTTTCTTCTTTGATCACTCTTCGTAGTGGATTCGGTGCTGTTTCGATTTTACGCCCGTCCGGATAGAGAAGAGATTCTACAATATATGGTTGCATGTAGATTCCACCATTAGCAATCACCGAATATGCTGTTGCCATTTGGAGCATGGTAGCGTTTATTCCTTGGCCAAATGACATGGTAAAAAACTGAGCTCGAGACCATTTTTCATATGATCCAATTTGCGCATAAGCTTCACCATCGAGAGTAATGTCGGTTTTAGAAGAAAATCCAAAATCGAGCAGATATTCATAAAAAAGTGCCTTTCATATTTTTTCCACGATATTAATCATTCAGACATTGCATGACCAGTTAAGCGCATGGAGAAAACTATGCCGACCAAGACAGTTACTGGAAACATTTGAGATTTTTTTCTTTACTCATCATCCGAGATCGAGCTCTACAAATCCTCGATCAAAGTACACATCATCTGGCTTAATCTCACCACTATCGATACCGATAGCCGTCGTGATAGCCTTAAATACTGACCCTGGTTCATAGAGAGAACTCACAACGTCGTTTTGGTATACTCAGATTCCAAATCCATTTTTAAATTTGTACTTGATAATACTAAAGTTGGCGATCTCATCATCGCTGGCAATGCGAAGTTTATAACGTTTTCCTTCGATATTGGCAGAGAGAGTGCCACTCATGCTGTCCTCTATGTAGAGAGGAAAACCACGGAGATCTTCAGCCGGATCAGGATAAGTTGCATAAAGCACTCGCTCCATTTCATAGACTTCTGGGAAATTATTTGAATCATAGTTTGGAGTATTTACCATCGCAAGAACGGCTCCGGTTTTTGGATCCATGACGATAGCACTTCATTTGTTCGCTCGAAAATCCCCTACTGCTTTTGTAAGAATTTTTGAAAGTTCTTTTTGAAGATTTCGGTCGATCGTGAGGGTAATATCCACGGAATTTTTGAGAGAAAGAAGATCCTGAGATACGTAGTCACGGATTGGTTGGCCGGCAATATCTTTGACGACGATTTGTCGCGGACTCTCAGATTGAAGTATATTATCAAAATATCCCTCTATACCGTATCGTCATTTCCCGAGGGAATCGATAAAACCAGTAATTTGTCCGAGATTATTCCCTTCTGGATAGTAGCGAACAAGATTGTCTTCTATTTTGAGAAATGGATAGATAGCATCGGTTTTTTCGAGTCGTTTTTCTTTGACGGCAGTGATTTCCGTATCGATTCGTTTGTTTACCAGATCTCGAGTTGAAAGGCTCATTTTATGGATAATCTCGAGGTGTTGTCGTCTTTTTGGCATCAGTTTTGGAGTAATGGTTTCCACAGGTATACCAAGAATCACTGAAAGTTTAGCGGCTAGGAGGGATATATTTGCCACTTTGGTAGGATTTACGTGGAGATTATTCGCGATAAAAAATAAACTCGGTTCAGCAAGTTCAGTAATAGCGCCAACAGTATCGTCATCAAGAGCAGATTTGAGCTCGATATCCTCGAGAGGGGTATTCATCTTGAAGCTAATATAGTCCCTTATTCACTCTTTGAGTGAGGTTTCTGTGATATTTTTTTCCAGAGAAAGATCCTTTCGTAGGTAGGCACTGAGGTTGGTGACACAGAGATTTTTGTTTCTTGTGCAAAATTCTTCGAACACAATGAGTGAGAGAAACGAAAGAAGTTTGTCACGAGATCACGACTGAGTTGGGTCGATCGATAAGGTTCAAAGATTGGTTGAAACAGCGAGTACTCACTCGAGTGATTCTTTCGAACTCGATATATTCCCACGTGAAGCGGGGTTTTCGATAACGGCCTTTTGTTGGGCATCAGCCACCTTTTTATAATATGAATTTTGTACCACAGCATACCCGAAAACGGTACTCATTAAAAGTCAGACATAGAGCACAATGGCATACCAAATATGACTGGCGCGATCGAGCTTCCGAAAGTAACGGATAAGTCGGAGGATGATAGTTTCAAATGAGGAGGGAGACATTACGCGTGGTGGTAGTGACTAAAGTGTTTGCATTTTTGAAGAGTTGAGAGGAGTGGAACGCTCGAGAGGATATCGATATCACCTCCATGTGATCATGCGAGTGCGAGCAGTACATCGAGAAAATGAATTTTTGAAGGAAAGTGATAATACTCTTTTCCAAAAGCATCTTCGAGATAAAGTAGCTTATTATACCGTGCCAAATTATAATAAAGAATACGCCGAGTACAAAAGATTTGTGAGTATTTTCCATTTGATATATCGATCCATGCCTTCGCTTTCTGGGTATCAGTGGATTCTTGAGGGAGAAACAGGACGTTCTCATGAGCATATTTCTCCCTCAGAGATTCGAGAAAGAAGTCATCAGGACAAATGATAACGCTTTGGGGGACTATATATTTTTCGATATTTTCTTTATTTATAGATTCTCCTGAGAAAAAGTGGAGTTCATGCTTTATCATCTTTCATCCCAGGGTACTGTCTTTTCCTTTTCAGTCAAGGAGTATGTCGTATCCATACTTTTCCAGACGTTTTATGACTGGGTTTGGGAGAAAAAAGGCGAGAACGCGGTGAATGGGGAGCATATACTTTTGTGAAATCGCATAGATCATTTCGATCTGATATGGTTCGATAACTGTCCGTTTTGTTATGATTTTTCATATTTCCCTTACCTCGATTCATGGGTTTTCAGGGGCTACAGTTTCTCATACCAAGAGTCCATATTCTCCTCATTTTCCGAGAGGAATCTCGACAATACTGCCTACTGGGAGGGGCTTATCATTCTCAAAAAGATCACCAGAAGCATACGTCAAAGGACGAGAGGAAAGAGAGTGACGAAATGGAATAATAGAGACAAACATTTAGAGTCAGAGAGTTTTCTTGAGTTCGTCAGCTTTTTGTGCATCTTCAGAGGCCTTGATATTTGCTTTCCCCTCTTCGATGTAGATATCCTTAAGTTGTTCCCACTCATTTTGAGCCTTGACGACAAGTCACTTGATAATCTCTCATTCCGTTGGCATAAGTTTACGAAATTCGACTCTCTCATCTTCAAACACTTTTACGAGTTCATCTATTTGAAACTGAGAAAGCGTAGGAATAGCATCGATAACACGTTTTTTTTCAAAAGTGGAAAGCGACAGAGAGTGCTCGAGAAGCTCGATAAAATACGTCTCATCAAAAGTTGTTAGTGGATGAGTCATAAATCTTTTTATGAGATCCGTATTTGGAGTCTTTTGTCGTGGAGGGGGCGGAGGTGGCATAGGTGCTCATCCGCTCGTATCAGTGATATCAGTGACAGGAGGGTTGGTGGTTTGGTCAGCCATAGGAGAAAATTATTTTCTCTATTATAGACGACTCATAAAAAAATACAAATTGTTTTATGTTCGAAAGCGTTTTGATTCGACAAATGCCCTCACTTGTTCCCAAAGTTCATCGCTGATTTCGGCACTATTGTAGACATTTTCGACATCATCATCTTCATCAAAAGCTTCGAGTAGAGTATAGAGTTTCAGTGCGGTGTCAAAATCAGTCAGTGTGATCGGATTTTTTGCGAGGTAAGTGAGGAGAGCACTTTTTATTTTGTAGCCACTTCATTCGAGATTTTTTTTCACCTCCATGAGCGTATCTCGATCCGTTGTGATCGTGATGATATCTCTAAATTCATAGTTTTTTGCAGAAGTTTCCATGATGGCCATCTCGAGTTCATCTCGTGATGTTGGCTCCTCGACCGTGATGAGTCCGACAAAGTCAAAAGCAAATGATGAGACGGATCCACTTTCTGCCATGCTTCCTCCAGAAGTTCCAAAAATATGACGAATACTCGGAGCAGTTCGATTTTTATTATCTGTGAGGGTGCGAACAATAATTCATATACCCCCAGGAGCATATCATTCATAGATAATTTCTTCGACTTTACTCGCATCTTTGTCGAGTCACGCTCATCGCTTGACCGCACGATCTATGACATCAGCTGTGACTCCGGATTGTTTCGCACTTTTTATAGCTTCAAAAAGTGCTCCATTCAGTGAGGGATCTGCTCCAGATTCTGCAGCGATCGTGATGAGTTTTGCATGGAGCGAATAGGTCTTCGCTTTTGCCTTGGCAGAAGCTTCTTTTTGTCCGGCAACCGTTGGTCAGCGTCACATAAATTAGGAAGATTAGATTATTCTACGACGATATCACCACATTCTTTTACCTTTTCCATGAAGTAGTCCTCAAGAGGAATATCGAGTGATTTTACCTTCATCCGAGCAACGAGCTTCCCACCGATAATAATCCCAAAACTATCACAAATAGCTTCGACATCTGAGAGGATATGTGTGTTAAAAAAGATAGTTTTTCCTTGTTTCTTCAGAGACAAGAGAATATCTTTTACCATCTTGCGACCGATAGGATCGAGCCCACTCATCGGTTCGTCGAGAAATATGATTTCACTATCGTGGAGTATCGCCTGAGCAAGGCCGATACGCTGGAGCATTCATTTTGAATAGGTATGGAGTTTTTTATCTTTTGCATGTGTGAGGCCTACAGATTCAAGCACTTCTTTTTTTCGTTTTTCGAGCTGGTCATGATTCATGCCATAGAATTTTCCATTAAAATCCAAAAATTCATCGCCTGTGAGGTACTTGTAGAGATAGGTGTTTTCTGGCATAAAACCGATACGTTTGCGAACAGAAATATCCTTCATACTTTTTCCAAAGACTTCGATATTTCCACTTGTCGGATCGATGATACCGAGAATAGCCTTCATAGTGGTGGTTTTTCCAGCACCATTTGGTCCAAGAAAGCCGAAAACTTCTCACTTTTCGAGTGTGAGATTGATGTCATCGAGAAGGAGGGATTTTCCTATTTTTTTCGAAAGATGTGAGACAGAGAGGATAGGGAGATTCATGTGAAGAAGTATAGAAAAATGGAAAGAAAAATCAATATGATTTACATATATCTCCTCATATTCATCACATAATTTTCTGCATATATTTTCGCCATAATACTCGGGTCATTGAGTTCGTAGATGGCGAGGATGGCATTCGTATAGGTTTTTGGTTCAACTGTAATAAGAGAAATTGGGGCGTATCCATGACTAATGAGAGGAATATTTGCAGAAATACGAGAAGTGCGTTTATTGAGGTCGATAAATGCCTGAAAATAGGGGACAAACACCAATATAAAAAGACTTTGTTCAAAAGGGTCATGTATAGCACGAAGTTTTTCTATAAAGAGCTGAAATTCACTCTCGATAAGTAGTGGTTCATCTATGGGCTCAAAACGAGAACCACCTATACGTACTGGGCTGGTGCGAAATATTCCGAGATACGTATCGTGTATGAGTCAGCGAGCCAGGAGTGTATGAATATCAAAAAAATCTTTTTTTGAGAAGGTAAAATCTCCTCGATTCGATATAATGTATTCGATGGCTTTTTTATGATTGAGAATCATCGTTGTTTCATCTCGGGTTTTTGTGTCATTTGATTTTCCATACTGGATGAGGATTTCAGTATCGACATAATCATACGTATTTCCTTCGAGATGACTGGATGCATACGACAGATCTACGAGAAATATCTCGATGGCTCTTCGATTTTTCAGATAGTCGAGAGTCGAATAGAGGGTAAAATTTTCTGTGGCTTCACGGATCTTCTCACGTTCATTTCCGAGAAAACTGGAAATATTCGGTATATAATTACGGAGGAACTCTCCATTGTATTTTACAGGTGTTCGCTCGAAAAATGGCCTTTCGAGGTACGACCTTGTCTCGTGTTTTGGGCGATATTTGCCATGTCCTATCTGAGTGAGTCGTCCTTCAGATATGGCCCTGTTCTTATACCGATAGAGAGTTTTATGAGGAATATTTGTACTTTGTTCCATCTGTTTTGTGGTGAGAATTTCCCCGATATGCCCTTCGATGTAGGAAATAAATTTTGTGTACATTTGTGTCAAAAATATATGATAGTGTCATTTATTCTATGATTTTATGTCAAAAACGCAACATTATGACATAAAATGAGGTAAAAAGTGACACAAATTCCTTCTTTTCCATTGACTTCTAAAAAATAGAGCGAATAATTTGCTTTTACTCGATTTTTTCGTATACTTTCATGGAAAAATCCAAAACACTCTCAAATATTTGTGAAAAGGCAAAATATATGGTAGAGTAAAGGGGTAATTATATTTTTATTTTCATTCGTATGGCGAATCTCTCGACAGTTCAGGATCATCTCGAAGCACTGAAAACAGGAACTCCTGAACTCAAGAAGCAAAAACTCACACCAGAATCTATCGCTGATGTGAGAAAATTTATCGCTGAAGAGAGGGCCAATCGCACTCAAGGCACTCACTACTCTCTCGAATGACAATTTCATGAATGGGAAGATCTAGTAACGAGATTTACTCAGGCTAAAACAGAAGTAACTACCGCGACAGCAGGTGCCACAGCGAATATAGCACAGGCAGCCGGTGGGAATACTATGAATTCAAAGCCTATCGATCTCAAAGGTGATGAAATAAAAGAGGCACTCTCTGAAATAAATCCAGTAAACCTTGAAAAAGCTATCAGTATTAGCGAATCTGTGATCAATATGCTCGCTGAGCCGATGAAATCGACGATGAGATGAGTTCATGGGGCTATCATATTCGATATTCTCAGAAATGCTGGACACAATCTCGCCCTCAAAAACGGACAAATAGAGATCATTCCAAAACCGGGAACGAATGTCGTAAACCTCCAGGAAAAACTCCAAACACTTGTGAATACTGGAAAACTCTCTCTCGACTCTCTCAAACTCTGAATGCTCTATAGTTCCCCGAGTTTCAAGGAATATGCCAATCTCAAAAAGACAGCAGATGGTAAAATCGATCCAAAAGCATCCACACAAGACTTCATGCAGTATCTCAAAGATCTCGAGAAGGCAGGAAATAAGAGTGGAGATATCCAAACTATTCTCCAGTCTGGAAATATCCTAAATGGGGTGAATATGCCACAGGCTATCAAGGGATTCCAGGATCTCGGACAAGTAGGAACATGGCTCGAGAAAAACCAAGCAGTAGTTACAAAGGTTGCACAAGTAACGGAGAATGTAAGTCAACAAACACCGACAGGGGCTAAGACAGCATCGAATGTACCAACAGAACCAAACAATACTCTGACTGGTAAACTCGGTGCAGAAGGAAAAACGGGAGGACATTTTACATGAGTTGCAGGTGATGCTGGTAAATGACTCTTACATGGTGTGAGTGATCTCTTCTCTCTCGGGAAATGAGACCCTCTTGCAACACTTGGTATCTGAGCAGCGCTCATATATGGAATATATAAAGGTTTTCAGAAATTCGGATTCCTCGGCTGAATCGCTGCACTTTTCTGAATCGGAGCACTCAATAATATCGAAAAAATCATGTGAAGAGCATGAGTAGATAGTTGAGATATAGCTGAAAAAGCGAAAAAGCTTGCACAAGAAACGGCAGCAAAGGCAAAAGCAGAAGCTGAAAAACTGACAGGTGGTGGGACAAAAAATGAAAAAAAGGATGAAGAAAAGAAATGAGGTGAAACTACAGGACTCACGGAGGCGCAGAAATATTTTCGAAATTCAATAACGGCAGATAAAGCTCTCGTGGAGAGAGTGAATAAAGCTGCAGATATCAAGTGAAATGTGAGTACGGCAAAATTCGATGACTATATCAACTATATAGAAAAGGATATTGCAGATACTCCGCTCTCAAAAATATTCCCAATAGACCATACAAAATCCATATTTCATGATAGCGTCAATACAGAACTCTCTCCTGATTCAAAGATGGGAACCAAGATGCTCAAGCGTGTTATGCGAGCATATCTCGTCGGTACTGGATATGATACCCTTTCAGGTACCGGTGATACTGGGTGAAAAACAGAAAAAGAGACATTTCTCAAAAATATGGAAATTACTGAAGACGATATAAAAAATAAAAAACTCTCGGATGTCCTTGTCCGAATACAGTCGAAACGATCTGGTGGAATTAAGCCAACAGAAGCTCAAAAAGAGGATGCAAAAACAAATTCTAATAAGCCAGCAGAAACAATTAAATCTCATAAGATAGGAAATGTAGATGTGGAAGTAGGCAAAAATGTACAACTCGATGTATTGACGGTTCCAAGAGGTGCAGACAGAGAATTACTTTCTACAAGTAAGCTCAAAAAAGAAAAAGTAGAGGGTATAGAAAATTTTGTTCTTCCAAAGGGTAGTGTCGTGACTCTTGGAGATTCAGTTTTGGAAATTTCATCACTGAATTATGTAAAGGTTAAATATGCATGAGAAGAATTTTACGTCTATCTAAATAGCCTCAAACCCATACCTACAAAATAAATATTCATATCCTCTAATTTCCCTCTTATGGCAGAAACTACTCGCCCAATTCTCGAACGCATCATGGATAGCGTGAAGTGAAATATCACTCCAGATAGTGATACAACCCAAGCACTCAAAAATGCATTTCCGATACTCGCGAATGATCTTGATAATATGGATAAACTCACTCCTGAGTATATAAAATGAGTTCTTATTCCTGCTATCAAAAAAATGAATCAAGCAGATTTGATAAAACTCAATCAGTCTCTCGGCACAAAATCAGAACTCAAGTCGCTTGTTCAGGATATACATGATGTTACGGTATATATTCCAAAGGATGGAAATGCGTTTCCCTGAGTTCAAAATTCTGCAGAAAGTATTAAGTCCCCTATAAAGTCGTGATATAAATCTATGGTTGATTTTATGAAGTCACTCGCATGAATCGAGGATGTGAAGGAACAGGAGGAAACTCTTATGGCTGAGATCATTGCTTCAGCAAATAGATCTGTTGCAAAGTTTGACCAATACGTTCTCCGTGGAGATGGCAAACAGTATGGTGATAAAGCAAACGATTTATTTGAAATTGATAGCTGGAATACTGATATAAGACGTCCTACTAATGATAAAAAAATCAGACATAATGTAGAAAATGTTCCAAAAATCGACTTTGTGTGAGTGGTGAATGATGTTGTCGCCATGGCAAAAGACCCAGCAAGTACTGTCAATATAAATAATGCAGCACAGCCTGTGTGAGGGGGAACACGAGTCGAAAAACTCGCGTATCTCGTATCATGGATGTCAGCTCTTGAAGAGTGATGTGACAGAGTATTGCCATGATTGGTGGCTGAAGCTGCGAATAAAACGGCAAAAGTGGCTATTGACAGTACATTCGGTGTAGCCGGAGATGTCGCATGAGGAATATGGGATGAATATCCAAAAACAATAGTCATCACAGCGAGCCTCCTCGGGTATGCAGCGTATAAAACAGGATGACTTCTCAAGGGTATGGTAAACATCCCAGGAGCATGAGTCAAGCTCGTTGGTAAAGCAGCAGCATTTATCCCTATTGTGAATAAATTAGCTCCATTCATTGATAAAATGTGAACATGACTTTCGGTTTTTTGAGATAAACTCGTCACCCCGGCGTGAGCACCGTGAACTCCTGGAATATCAGAAGTCTCAACTCCACGGAGATTTGTTGCGGTGAATCCTGCTGATCTCAAGGATTTTAAACCATGAGAAGCCAATCATGCAGAGTACTATAAAAAAACACTCGAAGCCATAAAAACACTCTGAGTAGCACCAACAACTCTCGTAGCAGGTGGTCCACCTGTACTCGTTCCTGAAGAAGTAGCATTGCGAACGGCAAAATTTATGAATCTTGACGCCGAATACCGTGGAGGGAAAATGTCTCTTGCTGAGTACCTCAAACGTACTGAAGATATTATGAAGTGATTTTGAAAAGTTTTTGTGAAAGATACTACTGGTAAAATCGATTGGGATAAAACATGGAAAAATACTCTTCAGCGTTTAGGAGACCGCACTCCTCTCGTGAGTCCATTTACTCGTAATAATACCAATGGTTCATTAACATCATCAGTCGGGGGCATACGAGAAGCACAGAAACGAATAAAAGGAACATCGTATGAATCAGTAGATTTTGCTGGTGTGAAAGTGGAATTTGCTGATACAACTGCAAAAGTACTTTTTGAAGAATTTCGTGATAAACTCGAAAAATATACTCAAATGCAAGATTGGGATGCTATAAATAGAGAAATTATAGCAAAGGAATGATTAAAAAATCAGATACAATCAACTGATGTTCCTGCAAAAAATGCAGAGATTACTGCAAAATCTGCAATTATTGGTGGTACTCCAGCCACAATACCCGGTCCTCCTATGGTAGTTAATGGTGTTGCTGTGCCGACGCAAGTTGCAAATCCGTTACTTGTAACTTTAAATGAAGATTTGAGAGGAATTCAGCAGGACTTGAGAGATATGAATAATCAAGTAAGAACTATAAATGCAGAGATAGCAACACTCAGATGAAAAAAACTGTCTTACGTTCCTAGTGGTGGAACAAGAATACAATTCCAAACAGACATAAGGGCATTAAAGCTAGAAATATCTAACCCTGCTGGAACTCCCTGACTAATACAAAAAATAAACACGTATGCAGGATCTACTGTTATTGCTGATACAGCATTCAATCCAAAAGATTTGAAACTTAATAAACTTACTCTCATCGAAATAGCAAAGACAGCTCTTAAAAAATAGAATGACTCAAATAAAAATATAAATACCCAATATGTGATTTCCTGAGTCGGACATCCGTATTCCAGAACCGAGAGATGAGTTTCGTAAGGCTCGAACTTCTTCTATGTATTGAGGGAGTATTGACTCATGATTTGAATCATTTCGTCTTGCCCAGAATATGGGTATACAAAATTATTGAGTAGATTTGTCACATGTATCAGAACAAGAAAAAAGAGACATTATTTTAGTCAATATTGCACAATATATCTCAGATATTGAACTTTGACCTATCGGTCGAGATGAAAAATGAAATGAAAAAGAAGATAAAAACAGTGCGAAGAGAAATAAGATATTTGAAGAAATAGAAGACACATGTGTCTTATTAGTAAATAAACTCTCTCAAAGATTTCAGGGGTTTTCAGCCATTAAAAAGTTTACACTTTATAAATGAGTTCTCTCATTTTTTCTTATTATTCCACCGAGAACTGATCATCAAGTTCTCACTATAAACCTCACTGAGGTTTTTGGAAAAAATAAGCAATGAAAATTCATCACCAATGAAAAAGTACTGGATACAGAACTCAAATGAAAAGCACGTCAAAGCCTAGATACTCTCCGTAATTCCCTTGAAACAGAGTCACTCTTCGGATGAGCTCTCATCGTCTCATATGAGACGAAAGAACAAGCAAAAAAAGTTCTCTGAGTAGGTCTACAATCTCTCTGAGTAGCAGGCTCTGTGAGTACTCTCGAATACGCTGTCCGTCGTCTTATGTTTCGAGATGAGGCTGGGAAGATGCAAGAAGTAGATCCAAAGATCGTGAAAAATATCCTCAAATGAATTGGTGATAAAACACGCATCAATAGTCTCATGTTCAAAATCATGCAGGCAAATGGTCGAGTTTTTAACCCTCTTCGCTCGGCCTTTACGGATATAAATACTCTTGGTATCGATCGCGCTACTGAGAAAGTGAAATTACTCAAACGTGCTGACATAGAGACAGGACGAACCATGACGGATACCGAGTTCGAAGCTGAGAAATCAAAGATGATACAAGAACTTTCTCGTACATCGCGTTCCACCATCCTACAGAAAGCAAGTGAATTCATAAAATGAGTCCCCGGGAAACTTACTCATTATGTATTTTGGTGAGTATTTTTTGCAGAATACCAAAAAAATACCTATGATCTTGCGAATATGTACCGATGAATGGCTGAAACATGACTTTTTTATGCTGGTGCAAGTGTCTGAGGACGTATGACTCCAGGAGTATGGAAAATTCCATGATCACTTCTAGGATGAGGGCTCTCAGTCCTCGGATGACATATGGCAGGATGAGCGATGAATCTCGATAAAAAAGTATGGCGAGCTATGCCCGAACGAGTATCATGAAGCTGAGAAAAGTCAGTTGCGAGTCACATATTTTTCGGGTGAGCATCAAATGACCTTGCTGATAGGGGAAATAGAGACCTTGGTATTCCAGGAACTCGCGGATGAGCAGCGATCTATAATCCGCTTGGTAATGATGGCATTATACCAAACATTGACTTTGCACGAACCAATATTGATTTCGGAGTCAATCCTCGTGAGTACCTCCAGTCTCGCGTGTGAGGTACAGATATTCACTGGAACAAACGCATGGATGAATATGTCGCATGGAGTGTTGACCAAGTAATGAAGGTTTTATGGGAATATGAAAAATGAAGTGGCTATTTTGCTTCAAAAAATGGAGATAAAAATTCGCTTCTGAGAGAAAGACTCAAACATATATTCGATAGTGATGGTGGCAAGAATAAAAGAAATGCCCTCATCATAGAGGACTGTATCGACTATATGACGAAGAAAGCACCTCAAATAGCAGACCTTTCAGTTCGTAAGGAGATGATATCTCTTATGATCGGAAATTACGCAAGTATACTCAAAATCGATGAGGCATCGATTTCATATGATGCATCTCTTCTCGAGAGAGATAAAAGTATTCTCGAGGGCTATAGAATGAATTATCTCACACTTCTTTCTCCTCTCAAACGGGCTTTGGTCGAGAAAATATTTATCCGACTAGATAAATGAGAGATTCTTGTGGATGGGAAAATGACTTATCACCCCCAGTCTCGATGAGGGAAAAATCAAATCTTTATACCAAACGAAAAAGAAGTCTGAGAGTACCAACGGCTCATCGGTGATGATACTCCAGCAAAAGCAGAGTGGTACAGTCTCCTCGGATACAGTGAGCAGCTCATCGATTACACAAATGCGAGCTTTTCTCTGCCAAATAAAGTGGTACAAATAGACGAGAAGAGGGTATATTTTCGATCATACTTTGATATTCTGTTATGAGAATATGTGGATGCCATATGAGGAAAGAAGGGTATAAGTATAGGGACTCTTGATGCAAAATATTGACTCAACATCATAGGAAATTGATTTAAAAACCAAACAACTTTACCAAACAGTTTTGAACTCCGAAGAACACTTCTTGAAAATATAGCTAAAAGATATCCTCAAGTCGAGAGTCTTATCGTAGAATCAATGAGCCAAAAATCGCCAACACAATGAGATGTCTTTGTGCATTTACTGAATCTACATACAGAGTACAGAGAGCAAAAGAGATTTATAGAGAATCAAAAAGCTATTTGATATGCCAATAAGTGGTCATTTCTTTAAATCAGTTCTATATTCTATGAAAGAAATTTCTGAATTGACAAAATCGATAATTCAGTAATATATCCCATATAACGCATCATTAAACACTTTCCCATTATGTCATCTCACACATCATCTCACGACCATGGATCTCGTGGAGATTCGATCTTTGCTACTGCGAAAAACTGGTTTGCCAGTAAATCCCCGAGTCATAAAAATTCACTTTCATCCATCGATGCTACAGGGAATAATCTCGTAAAAGGCCTCGTTAAAAGTACGACTGGATGGTTTGCAGATATTCTCAATCCTCTCGGAACTGCAGCGATGAATGGAGTATCTCTTTTTTCTCCGTCCAAGTATCGAGAACATGGATGGAAAAATATTCCAAAATCTATCTCAGGTATCGTGAGCCATGTTGTCGATTCTGCGAATAATCTCATCGCTGGAAGTACTTTCCGAGGATTGGATCATATGTATACTCATGGTGTGACGGATTCTCTCGTGGATATCACAAGTGGAACCACGGATAGAATTCCTGGAGTAGGGAAATTCGCAGGAAATGTGGTGAAGTGAGCCAATGTTATCCCAGCCGCACCAATCCGATTTCTCGCACGCGCATGGGAAAAGACTGCCGATGCTCTCGCTGATTGGATGAAAAAGTTTTCGACGGTCAAGACTCCAGCTCGTCATCTTACGACGGCACATGCAAAGAGCGGGCAGAGTGATCACCACTAGCTTTTCTTTTTGATTTTTCTCTATATTTCATATACTATATATACATATATTTTATATATCTAGTATATGAAATCAATAATTACCTTAACACAATCAGGGAAGACCATATTTTCCTATGCTGATCTTGCCCATCATATCGAATGGAAAACAAAGCAAGATCTCGTAAATAAGGTCCATTATGCACTCGGTGTCGGATATCTCTTTCGGGTGGCAAGAGGGATGTTTTCTCTGGCGTCATCAGGATGGAACAAATACGAACTCGCGAATAAGATACTCAGGCCCTCGTACATATCTCTTCAGAGTGCCCTACGAATTCACGGTATCAATTTCCAATATGAAGAAGATATCTATGTAGTGAGTTATAAATCCACTGATATCTCCATAAGTACCTGATGAACTATACACTTTCATGCTTTGAAAAAATCTATTCGAGAAAATTTTGCTGGAGTAGATGTGAGAGATGGTTTTTCTCTCGCATCCCCAGAACGTGCTATTCTCGATACCCTCTATCTCTACAAAACATACCACTTTGACAATCTCTCGATGATAAAATGGGATACAGCACAAAAACTGCTTCTCATATACTGATCGAAAACACTCGAAAAAAGATTTACTCTTTTACGTAAAAATTATGACACAACTGAGTAGATTTAACCAGGAAAAACATCGTATGATTATGATGAATATCCTTATCGATATATATCGTGACTATGAACTCGCACGCACTCTGGGCTTTAAGGGATGAACGGCATGTTTCTTTTTCTATGGACTGGATAGGTTTTCAGTCGATCTCGACTTTGACCTCCTGTCGGAGATAAATAGAGAATCTCTCTTTGCTAAAATAATCTCTATCGCAAAAAAATATGGGAACGTGAAGAATGAATATATAAAAGCAAACACTATATTTCTCGTTCTGAGCTATGGAGATATCGATCACAATATCAAGATCGAAATTTCCACGAGATGAACAAAAGCATCGTATATTCCGATGCTCCTCGGAGGTATAACAGTACTCATCATGAAAAAAGAAGATATGTTCGCCCATAAACTCTTTGCTTTTCTCGCACGAAAAAATATGGCAAATCGTGACATTTTTGATATTCACTTCTTTCTGCGAAATAATTGGAGTGTGAATAGAGAACTTTTCTCGACACTCATGAAAAAAGACTTCGAGATCGCTCTCGAAGATGTACGAACCTCTCTCATTTCTCTATGAAAATCTCATAATGTACTCGAATGAGTAGGATATCTCCTCTCTTCTGATGTACAAAAAGCATCGGTAAAATCACGTCTTGTAGAGGAAACGATCAGCCTGCTTCGATATCTTGGATAACTCTTTGATGATTTTTTATATAAACGCCGTTATCATAGTGCATGAATTCACATGAATCTCGTTACTATGCTCGTATAGTTTTTCTTTTGCCTTATTTTCCGCGATATGCTATCCTATAACGGACAGCATATTTTTTCTTGTAGAAAATAGAGAAATATGTATAATAACTTCAATTTATATTTACTTGTATGACACTCACACCTGAACTTCAAAAAAATGCTCCAGCATGATCATCAGCAAAAGCTCCTTCAGATACACTTCTCAAGAACTTTCGGGCGACGCTCGACACTCGTTGGGAGGAGTTCGATAAAGCTACTATGGAAGAGGCAGAAAGTCAGACAATAATGTGACTTGGAGCTCGTACAGGAAGAGATAATCATCCTAAATTCATAAAGGCAAAACTTGCATTTGATTCAGCAAAATGAATGCTTATAAATGTAAAAAATGACGAAGAATTAAAATCAAATCAAGAAATTTTGATAGAGGTCGAGAACACTCTCAAGTCTCTTACTGGACATCTCGCAGAGCTCAAGCCAGATGAAAAATCCAAAAAGATGAATATTATCCTCGCAAAAACGACATCAGATCTGGCAAGCTTCAAGGCAAGTATCACAGGAAAAGAGGCAGATAAAAAAGAGGCAGATGTAGCAGTAGCCGCAGAAAAAGCTATTCCTCGAATAGCGGTTGCCACTACAGCTGGAGTTGGACTCGGTATTTTCTCGAGTGCCGAGGCAAAAGGAGTCGCTAATGAAGTGACGTGAGAAATATCTCAAGAAATCAAAAAAACTCTCGGTCCATGGGCCATGATATTTCAGTGAGTCAAAGATATTCCTACAAAAGAAGTTGCATCCCAGATGAAGGAACTCACGAAGGAATATAGCGAGAAAAAATGGACAGAAGATCCTATCGATAAACTCATGGCCATGATGGCACTCTTTTTTCTGAAGATGCAAATAAAAAGATCAGGTATCGATCTCTCGAAAGATATGACTCCCGAAGAACTCAAGCTCGCGGGATATGAGGTGAAAAAGGAAGAATGAAAGAAGCCAGCAGAGTGACAAAAGACAGCCAAAGAAAAATGAAAAGAAGCACTCACAGAAACGGTGTATGTTATGACAACATCCCTACTTGTGAAAAAGGGG
>JANOWM010000084.1:0-11362 GCA_031417875.1 Candidatus Altimarinota bacterium | reverse complement strand
CCTACTTCTTTCGGGCTCCAGCCGTACCATTTTTATGTCGTTTCAAATCAAGAAACAAAAGATAAAATACAGGCGTCAGCGTGGAATCAGAAGCAGGTCTGAACGGCTTCTCATGTCATCGTCTTTGTGGCCAGAACAGATCTCATGAATACTAAAGAAGAATATTTTGAACTCATGTCAGGATGAAATGATGAAGTTCGTACCAATCTCAAAGGATTCGAAGATATGCTCACCGGATTTATCTCATCAAAAAGTGAAGAAGAGTGACTCATCTGGGCATCAAAACAAACCTACATTGCCCATGGATTTGCGCTTGCAGCCTGTGCTGAAATCAATATCGACTCATGTCCGATGGAAGGATTTGATGCACATGCCGTCGGAGAAATCCTCAATCTTTCAAAGGATCAAAAAGCTATCACCATGATTCCTATCGGATATAGAAAAGAATGAAATGGACCTCGAACGACAGAAAAAGTACGGTTTTCAAAGGAAGCACTGTTTACTTTTGCCAACTAGTTCTTGGTATCTGTAAAAACTGATGAGGGTAGTATGTTCGAAAAAAAGTATCCTCAAGCGAAGTGAGTTTGTAATACTTATTCATATTCGTGAAAAATTCATCTGAGACTTTTGGAAGTGTCCCATATGTCATCTTCCATTCCATCAGAAAATACACAACTGTCGTAGCATTTGATGGAAAGGCGAGACGCTCTCATCGTAATACCTGATTTCTTATGTGGTATCTCACGAGTGATGGAAGCTTTTTATGTGCCTCATCGAAGAGGGAAAAATAGAGTCTATTTCATTCATCTGATTCGTGACTCAGATAATATCAAGTATTTGAGCGATCTGTTTTGAGTTCTTGAATCAGCCCTTGGCTTTGTATTGGTGATAATCTTTTTAAAAGATGGAAAATTTTACTTTTTAGTTCATCATATTCCGATCATCAGAACATATATAGCAAATTCATCAGGATTTCTTCTATGATAATTTCATGATCTGTCATACTATCATCCCCGTCATTACATGAGAGCGGAAAAAAACGTATAACCATGGCTAATATATGGAGTTTCGATTTGTCTGCTTTTTCTATAAATGAAAGAAGAAATTCTGCCCGAAGAGCATCTTCATAAAAAAGTGATCGTGCGAGAACGCAAAACAAGAAGAAGAAACACTTTCCATCATAACTAGCAAGGTCGATATTGAGTCTTTTTTGATCAATCAAAGATTGGAGATATGACCTCATATCATCACTCATATCATCGGTTGAGTCCATCAGTGTTATACAAGTATCGATAGATACTCAAAATGTACCAATAAGATCATCTGTCAAGACGTGTGTATTTCCAGATATATAAAAATTTCTCAGCTCCTCACTGACTAAAAAGAATTCTCGCGGATCTGAAAGATACTGTTTGTATTTGAGAAGTATGATATCATCTTTTAAGATCTTTCATCATTCCAGGATATTAGCGATCCTGTATCCTGTGTCATCCATCATAAATGAATAGGCATAATTAGCAAGACGCGTAAGAAAATTTTTGTTACTGATTTCTTGTGCTTGTATATGGAGATCTATTTGTATTTGTATTTGTTTTTCTCTTTCTTCCCATGTCCACTGAAGGAGACTGCGGGCGCGGTCATCTTCATGTTGATCTCGCAGATAATCCAAACATTCAAAAATTACAAACTGCTCACCTCTTGCGTATCGATTTGCATATTTTTCAAGTACCGTATTCGTATCACCTACGAGTTTAGCACACTGAAAGGCTACATGCTTTACCAGCGGAACTTCCGAGGATTCTGCATATGTCCGTAACTCTGGATATTCGTGAGTAATATATCCTATAAAACGCTCTTTATTATCTCATGTGAGCTCGTCAATACGCATGATAACTTGATTTGCAAGCGACAGTACATGTTCTGGTCGTAGAGTATGAATTCCAGCATCCCTCTGATCTAAAAGTGTAAAGAGAGCAATATGTGGTTCTACATGGGCTTTTTGTGACATATTTGTATATAATAGACTATTATTTAAAAAGTCAATATTATCTGAAAAAATACCCCCACTCTTTCGAATGGGGGTATTTTCTTCTCGCGATTACTTCGTCTCTTCCACTTCTGCCTCTACTGATCCATCATCATTTTTCTTCTCTTCACTTGGCTTCTCTGCATCACCTGCATGAGCATAGATAGCTTGTCCGATCTTCATCATGACGTCAGAAAGAGATTTTGTAGCAGACTCAATAGAATCTTTATCTGCATTGGTATCGGCGAGAACCTTTTTGAGTTCTTCGAGCTTCCCTTTTGCTTCTTCCCCATCTTTCTCTTCATACTTCCCTTTGCTTTCTTCGAGCGTCTTCTCTGATTGGTAGACCATAGAGTCACCATGATTGCGAGCTTCGATAGCTTCTTTTTTCTTTTTATCTATTTCGCGATTCGCCTCAGCTTCTTTTATGAGTTTTTCGACTTCAGTATCACTCATTCCAGTAGACCCTTGAACCGTGATTTTTTGTTCTTTTCCAGTTCATTTGTCTTTGGCTGTGACATGGAGAACTCCAGATGCATCGATATCGAGCGTGACTTCGATCTGTGGAATCCCACGTGGAGCATTGGCAATTCCTGAGAGGATAAATCGTCCGAGAGATTTATTGTCACCTGCCATCTCACGCTCACCCTGGAGAATGTGGATTTCTACACTATCTTGGTTATCTGCAGCCGTCGAGTAGACCTGAGATTTCGATGTTGGGATCGTCGTATTTCGTTCGATCATACGAGTCATCACTCCACCGAGCGTCTCGATTCCGAGAGAAAGTGGAGTAACATCAAGAAGAAGGACATCCTTCACATCACCCTGGATAATACCTGCCTGGATAGCAGCTCCAAGTGCTACTGCTTCATCAGGATTCACTGATTCGTTTGGCTTTTTTCCGAAAAATTGTTCGACCTTACTCTTGATCATCGGAACACGAGTAGATCCTCCTACGAGGATAACCTCATTTATCTGAGAAGCCTGAAGTCCGGAATCTTTCATCACTTTTCGGCATGGCTCAAGAGAGCGTTCGACGAGATCAGTGATAAGTTCTTCAAACTTGGCACGCGAGATTTTCACGAGGAGATTTGATGGAACTCCATCATTCATGGCGATAAATGGTTCATTAATTTCTGTCTCTGTCGAAGCTGAGAGCTCGATCTTTGCCTTTTCAGAAGCCGAGCGAACACGCTGTACTGCCATCGCATCTTTACGAAGATCAATACCTGTTTCTTTTTGAAACTCGGCCATGACGTATTCAAATATTGCCTGGTCAAAATCATCACCACCGAGATGAGTATCGCCATTGGTTGCGAGAACTTCAAATGTTCCCTCAGATCCAATTTCGAGGATAGAAATATCAAATGTTCCTCCACCAAAGTCATAAACAGCAACTTTCTGATCTTTATTTTTATCCACCCCATATGCAAGTGCCGCTGCCGTTGGTTCATTCACGATACGTTTGACATCGAGTCCTGCGATTTTACCTGCATTTATCGTTGCTTGCCGTTCAGCGTCATTGAAGTAGGCAGGAACAGTGATGACTGCTTCTGTGATCTTCTGTCCGAGGAACTTTTCTGCATCTTCTTTGAGTTTTTCGAGAACTTTTGCAGAAATCTCTTCTGGACGAACAGGTATTCCATTCCATTCGATCATACATCCACCATCAGAACCTTCAGTAACTTTAAATGGAACTGTTTTTATCTCATTTTTTACTTCTGAAAACTTACGTCCAATAAAACGCTTCGCACTGTAGATAGTATTAGTTGGATTCGTGACGGCCTGGCGACGTGCTGGCATACCGACGATAGTTTCACCTTTTTTAGAGGCAACAACCGATGGAGTCGTGCGTCCACCTTCTGCATTTGGAATCACTTTTGGTTGTCCACCTTCCATAAAGGCGACACATGAATTTGTTGTACCGAGATCGATACCAATAATTTTTCACATAGAGTATAAAAGTTAGAAAGTAACACGACCATTTTATCCTTTTTTTCATACATGTCAAAACTTTTTAGCACTTTTTTATTTATGTGCTAATTATAAAGAATTCTCTATGCGAATGCCTGTTTTTTTGACAAAAAATAGGAAAAAGAGTAGAGTATTTTTCTATTCCTCATTGCTCATATCATGGCTCTCGATACTCCTCAAGACATCCTAAAAAGTAATGGCATCGATATCTCTCTTGATGTCAGATTTGAAAAAGTTGTTAGCGAACTCATAAGCGATAAAAAAATAAGCGCCTCATTCATGATGGAACTCAAGACAAAAATCGATGACTTTAATAAAAAATATGGAAATGCTGAATGACCAGATCGTCGTGAAGCCATGAGAAAACTCACGGAAGAAATCGGGATATGACTCAATACTGCGATGTTACGAATGAAAAGTAATTCCAAACTTCTCGATAATCTCATGACCACATTTACTGAAGTAAAAGGGACTATGTGATCTCTAGATCTCTCTTTGTTACTAAAAAGTAAGTGAGGATCTGCCCTGGGTGCTGGAAGTCTCAATCCAAATAATACACAAGCAATCAAGGCAGCTGTATAAAATGATTCTTTTTATACATAAAAACTTGAAAAAGGGAAATATGTGAATACACTCTCTCTATGAATCAAACAAATAGTGAACCATTTTGAGATGCCTGGGTCTGGACATCTAATAAGCCTATCACCTTGGAAGAATGGGAGCGTTATAATCTTGCAACTTTTAGGTATACTCAATCTGATAAATTCTATACCGAACTTCAGACAATGGAAGTGAATGAATGACGAACCAAAAAGGAGAATTACTCTCATCCAAATATTGTCACTCGTGTGAAATGGTTTGTGACATATTGTTGTACCGATGGAAAAAATGAGATCCTTGGTGCCTACTGTTATGCTCATAAACAATCCCTTACAGAACTCTGTGAATTTCTCGTAAACGGTAATACTTCGAATATAGAAGATCGTGATGACGCTATCCGTGCTCTTTCAAAAGTACATGCATCTATATCATAATATTCTGATAGTCATAATCCTCATTACTTAATCTTATGTAGTATGCTCACATCTCTCCTCACTCAATCTCCTCTCACACTCCTCTACTTTTATCCGAAAGATGATACACCAGGATGTACTCTCGAAGCACAGGATTTCACGCGATTAAAGTCCGAGTTTGAAACCCTCGGAATACAGATTATTTGAGTGTCCAAAGACTCAGATTCCTCTCATGCGAAATTCTGCGATAATTACTCTCTCGGCATAACGCTCTTATCTGATGAAGACTCGAAACTTCATGAACAGTTTGGTGTTATATGAGAAAAGAAAAACTATGGAAAGACGTATATCGGAGTAATCCGGTCTACTTTCCTTCTCGACAACACTTGAAAAATCATACGAGAATGGAGAAATGTGAAAGCGACAGGGCATGCAGAGAAAGTTTTGAGAGAAATCAACTAATACAAACTATGGGAAACCTTATTCCAAAAAATGAACTACTTGAACAGGCGTCTAAAGCCACTGATGCTATAGAGAATTTTATTGATACGAGGATATGGAGGACTCGACAGAGAATCCATGAACTTATTATCGCAAATGATAGTTCTATGAAAAATAATTACTTCATTGCAAATCAGCCTCTCTTTCTGTACATGCTTTTGTCATTTGGATTTAAGTGAGAAATCCAAATGCTCAAATGAAAAAAACTCTATCATTCCTGAGAGCGCTACGAAGAATGAGCTTTCCAACCTGGACTTTTCTGAGATCTCGAGGAAAAGTCCAATGAGCCATTTACCTATGTTTCTGAAAGTATTTACCAAGGATGATTCGAAGAAGGAAAGGATTTTAGTGAAATAAAACTAAGTCTCGAGTACAATGCAAAGATAGTCATACCAAGAGTAAAGGCAAATATGATATCACCGTGAGTGCTCGATGAAACTGTCTTTTACAAGAAACCCTTCTGAGGAAAAAATGAAAAAGAATCATCTCTTCCTACACTTCTAACAACCATTGACTAAAAAAGGATTTTTCTCGAATATGAAGTTGAAAATTATAAGAATTGCGATATACTCTATCGATTCTATTCTTCTCTTTTCCATGTCACTTTTCAAACTCCACTCCCCTTACTCACCTGCGTGAGACCAAGGTCCAGCGATAAAAAAACTCACAGACTCTATCAAGGCGGGTAATGATTTTCAAACCCTTCTCGGGGTCACGGGGTCAGGAAAGACTTTTACTATGGCAAATATCATCGCGGATCTCCAGAGACCAGCCCTCATCATGGCACATAATAAAACCCTCGCGGCTCAGCTTGCCCAAGAATTCAAAGAGTTCTTTCCTGAAAATGCCGTGCACTACTTCGTCTCATATTATGACTATTATCAGCCAGAAGCCTACGTGGTAAAATCCTGAGCCTATATAGAAAAAGAAGCAACCATCAATGAAGAGATCGACCGACTTCGTCATGCCGCTACTGAGTCCCTCCTCACTCGAAAAGATGTCATCATTGTCGCATCTGTTTCATGTATTTATGGTATCTGAGAAGTCGCTGAATATGAGAAACAGTGTCTCAAATTCGAAGTTGGACGTGAGTATGCACTCGAAGGTATCATCGGGGCTCTCGTGCAACTCCAATTCAGACGATCAACGGCCGATTTCAAATCTGGAATGTTTAATATCATGGGCGATATCCTCGAAATATGGCCCAGTTCTAGTGAGGAAATTTACCGTCTCGAGTTCTTTGGTGACGAACTCGAAAAGATAACAAAAACAGAACATCTCACTCATATCGTCCTCGAAGAAAAAAATGATGTCATCATCTTCCCAGCAAAACACTTTGTCACGAGTAAGGGTATCATCGATGAAGTGATTCCAAAGATAAAATCCGAAATGGAAGACCAAGTACGATATTTCCAAAATGCTGGAAAACTCGTCGAAGCAGAACGTATCAAAATGCGAGTCGAATACGACATGGAAATGCTCACGGAAGTTGGATACGTCAATGGAATCGAAAACTACTCGATGTACCTCGGATGAAGAGAACCTGGTATGGCGCCATCGACACTCATGGAATTTTTCCCAAAAGATTTTCTCACATTTATCGATGAATCTCATATGACCATTCCCCAAATCGGTGGAATGTACGCATGAGATCGGGCGAGAAAAGAGAACCTTGTAGGATACGGATTTCGGCTTCCTTCCGCGCTCGAAAATCGTCCACTGAGGTTCGAGGAATTTGAACAAAAAATCGGACAAACAGTCTTTGTCTCAGCCACTCCGAGTAAATATGAAGCCGCTCATGAGAAAGTCGTTGCAGAACAAGTGATTCGTCCTACATGACTGCTTGACCCTATGATCGAAATAGAAGACATGGAATACATGGTGGATTCCCTGATGAAAAATATAAAAATGGTCACGGATAAAAATGAACGAGCCCTGATTACGACCATTACTAAAAAATCCTCGGAAGACCTCGCTCGCTACCTCGCAGAAAATGGTGTCAAAGTTCGTTATCTTCACTCGGAAATCGAAACACTCGAGCGACTCGAAATTCTCCGAGATTATCGCCTCGGTGAAATAGATGTGATCGTAGGAGTCAATCTCCTTCGTGAAGGACTGGATCTCCCTGAAACCAGTTTTATCGGCATACTCGATGCCGAAAAGATCGGATTTCTCAGATCCAAGACTTCCCTCCTCCAGATAATCGGACGTGCTGCCAGAAATGTGAATGGAAAAGTTATTATGTATTCGCACAATAAAAAATACTCTATCGCCATGACGGATGCAATCGATGAGACCAATCGTCGTCGAAATGTCCAAATTGCATACAATACGGAACACGGGATCACTCCTGAGACGATTATTTCTTCTATCAAGGAAATTGGTATCCCCAGTAAGAAAAAATCTGCCTTCGATGGTGGAGTCGCTATCGGAAATGTCGAAGCATATACGAAGCGACTCGAACTCGAGATGGATGTGGCAGCTGCCAATCTCGACTATGAAAAAGCCGCGGAAATCAGAGATGAGCTCTTTGCTATGAGGAAGAGGAAATAGAATGCTATTTTATTTTAGCAAATGATTCATACAAAAAAGGCCCTCTCATTTGAAAGGGCCTTTCTCGCGAGCTACATAGTCACCTTCTTTGGAACCCCTTTCACATCAATAAAGAATTCATCAAATTCTTCTTCGAGAAGCTCTTCTCTCTTGAGAAGCTCTGTAGCAATATGGTCATGGAGATCTTTATTAGTAGTAATAATTTTTCTCGCTATTTCATATGCATCTGAAAGGAGCTTTCGGACTTTTATATCGATCACTTTTCGTGTCTCATCAGAGATAGCCTTTTCCTGGGACTGTGCTCAGAGAAAATTTCACTCGACATTATCTGGAGCATAGTTCTCAGCTCAAAGCTCACTATCAAAACCAAACTTCATAACCATGGCACGAGCAATTTCTGTGGCACGCTCGATGTCTGATGATGCTCCGGTCGTTATATAGTCAGATCCAAAGAATGTCTCTTCTGCAACTCGTCCACCATAGAGCGTGGCGAGTTCATCGAGGTATTTTGCCTTCGATGTATAGGTTCTATCTTTTTCAGGTAAAAACCATGTCACTCATCCAGCGCCTCCGCGAGGAAGGATAGAAATTTTGTGAACAGGATCAGTATGTGGAAGAAATTTTCCGACAATCGCATGTCATACTTCATGTATAGCCGTAAGTCTCTTCTCATAATCCGTCATTCGGAGAGATTTTTTCTCATTTCCCATCACGACTTTTTCGACAGATTTTTGGATCATTTCCATGGTGATACTTTTTGCACCTTGCTTTCCTGCGAGAATAGCGGATTCATTCAGGAGATTCCCGAGTTCCGCTCCAGAAAATCAAACCGTAATAGATGCTATTTTATCCCACTTCACATCATCTGCAAAAGGTTTTCCACGAGTATGGACTGCGAGGATCTTTTTTCGATCTTCGAGGGTTGGGAGATGAATAGTGACTTTTCGATCGAAACGTCCTGGTCTAAGAAGCGCTTTATCGAGAACATCTGCGCGATTCGTTGCTGCCATGACGATAACGTTCGTTTCATTATCAAAGCCATCCATTTCCGTAAGGATTTGGTTCAATGTTTGCTCTCTCTCATCATGTCCACCGCCCATTCCAGGAGAACGTTTTTTTCCTATCGCGTCAATCTCATCGATAAAGATGATAGATGGTGATTTTTCACGAGCTTCGCGAAAGAGATCTCGTACACGAGAGGCTCAAACTCAGACAAACATCTCGACAAATTCAGAACCAGAGATAGAGAAAAATGGCACTTCAGATTCTCATGCCACTGCACGGGCAAGAAGCGTTTTTCCAGTTCCTGGAGGTCACTGAAGAAGGATTCCTCGAGGGATTTTTGCACCAAGATCTTTATATTTATTAGGATTTTTGAGAAAATCTACAACCTCTTCGAGATCGGCCTTTTCTTCATCGGATCAAGCTACATCTGCAAAGGTTACTTGTTCATCGACATCAGGATCATACATTTTTGCTTTGGATCTGATAAACGCCATTGGGCCTCACATACCACCTCCTCCCATCCTTCCCATAAGAAAAATAAGAAGAAAAACAAAGAAGATCGTACCTAGGAGGCTCGGAAGAAATTCCCAAAATGCCTGCATAAATGAATTCGAATCTATAGTTACTTTTGTTGGATTTTTAGGATTTCAGATTCAAATATCGGTTATTTTGAGATTTTCTGGTATTTTTGTTCGATCTATAGTACGAAGAGATACTTTTTCTCCTCGAACTATGGTATCATGTGCTCGGTATTTCGCGCTGATTTCATTTCCACTAATCACTACTTCTTCGTAAGAACCTGAGTCATAAAGACTCGCAATCTCATTGATTCCTCGATCTACATAGGTAATTTCTTCTTTTGCGTACGATGCAAATAATCGGTAAAAACTATAGATAAAAAGACCTAGAACCAGAGGAAAGAGAAGAGTTTTTGGTGTGATTTCTATGATTTTAACATTCGCATTTTTTGGAACTCATGGAATCTTTATAGGAGTTTTTTTCGTATTTTTTGATGGTTTTTTCTTTACAGCCATTAGGAAATTTATAAGTCATTAAAGTGGTGAGAGTATATAAAAATAGCTAAAAAAAGCAATGAAATTTTTCTAATTTTTAAGCTCTGAATACGGAAATGCCAAAGAAAATGATTCGATTTTATAACGCGGGTCAGTCTGTTCAAGTCATCTGAGTATACCAGAAAAGTGGAGTGCTCAGTAGACGACGACTATATTTTTTTCAGTTGATTGATTAATTGCCTCGATTACTCGCTGATTTCGTTTGTCTAAAATAATAGAAAATAGTTCTTTTTTAGAATCTATGATTGCCATACTTATTTCTTCCATTTTAGAAAGCGTAGAACTCAGAAATGCTCGGAAAAAATATTTCATGAAGACACGTTCTCAGGGAGAAAGTGAGGAAATAGGAGGAAGATCTTCTGTACTGTAGATGACTTCGGAAGGGAGTATGTCACCAGTACTCATCTCACCCACTATTTCATCCACAGTCATATCTACATTTTTTATTTGAAGAGGTAAGACATCTTGAAATAGAAACGAGCCACTTTGTACCTCGAGAGAACCATAGAGAGCTAAGAATGGGTAAAGATCTTCATCAAGCTCAAAAGAAAGTGCCTGACTGAGTTTTCGATGACTTTCTGCGCTTCATTTTCATACTCATTCTACGAGAAAAATCGATCCTGATCGAGCAAGACTTGCTATTTTAACTTTTTTATCTCTATAAAACTCAGGAGTCGCTATATGAGACATCGAGAGAAAGGTAATCGTTTTTTCTGAATTGGTGATAACAACATCAGAGGCTGGTGTAGGGAAGAAATATGAATACGCGAGAACTGAAATAAGAATCGAAATAAAGAATCCGGAAATAACAAGGATATTTCTTATGATTTTAAACCATTCATTTTTGAGAGAAAAATCTTGTTTTCTAGAAAAAATCTTCTTTATCAAAATCAGTGGCAAAGATATAAGTATGATAAGTATGATAAATGATACTCACTGTGCTCCCCCGAGAAAAAACTCAAATAAAAGAGCAATAAATGACAAAATGATAGCGATAAATGTAGAGGGTTTTATTCTTCTCATAGGGTATCCTCTTCTCCTGAGGAATGTTTATTGTCCTTATCCTTATCTTTATTTTTATAAATACTCTTTCGGGATTTGAGCTCGATATCAAGGGGCGTTCACTCAAATCCAAAGAATTCACGAATTTTGTTTTCTATATAACGAGTATAGGAAAAATGAAAGTGGTCAGCGTTATTCACGGAAATAACAAATCT
>JANOWM010000083.1:0-3249 GCA_031417875.1 Candidatus Altimarinota bacterium | reverse complement strand
CTGATACTAAGTTAGACTGTGACAAGCCAAAAAGTTTTACCATTCACATTGCAGAAAGATAACACTTCTTTTAGATAAAATCTAAAAGCATATTTACCAACTCCAGATGTAGGCATTCGATATTTTTAAGGAGCAATGTCCTTCAGGATTATATATTTTTTGTATAGAAAGTCAAAAAGAAAAACTATACTTTTTGTATATAATACTATAATCTCAATATCTTCTCTATCACTTTCCCCTTCGCGAGCTCATCTAGAGTGGAACACTACTTATAGATTCCACCCCGACTATCTGCATCGTAAAAATATACTACTATCTCCTCTTCGAGGATGGCATAGAGGAATCGATATTTTCCGATACGGAGACGGTAATGCCCGGGATGTCCGATATATGGCTTTACATCAGCAGTGGATTTGGTTGGATTTTCCATGATTTCATCGAATTTCTTATCAAAACGCAAAAGAAACGCTTGATCGCGTTTCTCGAGGAATTTTATCACAGTTTTCGAGAGTCGATAGTTGTGCATTATTTTGATTTTGATGCTATGAGTTTAGTGAGGAATTCTTTTCCATCTACACTTTCCCCATTCCTATATTCTTCCATAGCGATTTCGAACTTTGTATTTTTTCTCGTACTCTTGCTTGTCTTCATAGAGAGTCCGATGAGATAATATCCCGCTTCGAGTGGTGTAGCGAATTTGGTCTTTATTTTTGTTGCTCAGATGTTGTCGATTGTGATAGTTGTCATGAGAGTATTATATATGATTATACGGAAAATCAAATCCTATTTTCACGGTGTCCGTAATATCTTCTCCATCTTTTTCCCTTTTGCGAGTTCATCCACGAGCTTGTCGAGATACCTGATATTTCTCATCAGTTCATCTTCGATTTCTGATATTTTGTAGCCACAGATAGTTCCTGTGATAAGCATGCGATTCGGATGAAGATGTGGTGCCTCTCGGAAAAATGTCTCGAAGTCAGTCTGTTCTTCGAGGACTCGCTCAAGTCATGCAACATCATATCCCGTGAGCCAATATATGACCTCATCGACTTCGGATTTTGTCCGTCACTTTTTCTCTACCTTGGTGATATAGAGTGGATAGACTCTCGCGAATGGCATGGTGAATACTTTGGTGTTTTGCATAAAATTAGTCATTACTGACCTCTATGCTAAATCCTCCAGTCGAGAATCGCTTCATATCCATGACATCTATACAATCATCCATATATTCTGGATCTTCTTTTCATTTTTCTTCCCAGTGAGCCATGACTTTTTTATTCACTTCATCACGATGTTCCCGAGACGCATACTCTATATATGAAAACCAGACTGTTTCGCCTTCTTTGAGGCTCACAAGCTGTGGAAATGGACACGATTCCATCCCTTCCATACTCGGTGCGAGATCGTGCCCCATACATTCACGATATGAGAGAGCGCCATGCTTCATCCACATATTGCATCCATCTTGTGCCATTTTTTTATATTTTTCTGCTTTATCTCTTGGGATTACGAGGACATAGGCATCTATATATGTTGGTTTCATAGTATAAAAAATTTAAAAATTTAAAAATTGTGGATATTTTTATTCAAAATCAAGTTTCAGTAATTTTCCTCCACCATCAAATACGCTTTTCGCTGTAAATATATCAGTTTCCTTCATTGATTCAAGCTTTTTAAGAATCAGTCTAACATCTTCTATGAGAGGTATTTTATCGATTTCATCCCTTTTAATCCAATGTAGCAATCACTCATCGCTTGGCACTGTTTCAAGTAAAGAAGCTACACTATGAGTCACGAAAAGCATGATATTTTTTCAGAAAAACCCTTCGATATGAATCACTCATCTGAGTCGTGTATTCTCTACTTTGAGACCAGTTTCTTCGAGTATTTCTTTTTCGGCATTTTCGATAATTCATTCAGAAAGTTCGATATGTCATCCCGGACAATTGTAAAGTCACTTCATCGCTCACTTTTTCTCTGAATATTCCATCAGAAGGAGTGATCAATTATTTTCTATAAAACAAAGACTTCGTGGAATGACCTGGTGACGTTCAGGCATGGTATAAAAATTAAGTAATAGAAGTTGTCTTATTCCTTCGGCATCTGACTCGCGTCCATCCAAAATGCTTCCCATATATGCCCATCTAGATCCTCGAAGTCGCGACCATACATGAATCCATGATCATAGGTGTCGATGGTCTTTTTTCCACCTGCGGCGATCGCCGCATCGAAAAAGGCATCGACCGCTTCACGAGAATCGAGTTGGAGCGCGTTCAATACTTCTGTTGTCGTATGGGCATCGGAGATCGTCTTGTGAGCGAGGAAACCCTTATAAAATCCATGTGTGAGGAGCATGACAGAGAGGGTGTCATCATAGATCATTGCAGAGGCATCCTCATTTGAGAAGTCTTTATTTTTCGTGAATCCGAGCGCTTCATAAAATGCAGTTGCACGAGGGAGATCTGCGACGGGAAGGTTGATATAGAGTTGTGCCATAGAGAGAAATAAGGATAAGATATGCTACATATTTGAAAGTACGTACCCAGTTGCGAGGAGCCCGAGGAGTCGGCATACACTTGATACAGCGATCTTGGTTGCCATATATTTCTTCGTATCCGCTCCCCAGATCACCGTCGATGTCATCGTCGGGAGGATAAAGGCGAGCCAAACCATAAATACTGTCAGCACTCCGCTATACTGAGGGATCGCCCGTACAACACAGGCGAGACCGATCACCATGAGGAGTGTCGCGACAAATTCTGTTACCATGAGCTTCCACATGCCTTTCATCGATTCCTCCATTTCTTTTGCATTGAAGCTATCTTTGCCATGATGGATACGCATCCAGAGTTTACCAAAAAGTGGACCATGCCATACCGCACCGAGTGCAAAACAAGCAACCGTCATAATCGCGATAGTCATCCATGGGAGAGTAGTCATAAAAAGAAAATAAAGATGTAAATGAAACTCACTTATTATATACTTTGCTACAGTATTGCAAAGTTATTTTCTTATAAGCTTTCCACATGCTTCTTCAGATTCTCTAGTATCGCTGTCCATCCTGCGATCTGCATCTCCGCTGGGTGGATATCCTCTGCGTCGAATGTTTGGGTAATCAGAACCGCCTCACCACCTCATCCCCTAACCCCTTCTCCTTCAGAGAAGGGGGATGGTACCTGAACCCCCTCTCCTTTAGGAGAGGGCTGGGGTGAGGTGGATGTCAGTGTCACATCGACGACGCGTCATGCA
>JANOWM010000082.1:0-2772 GCA_031417875.1 Candidatus Altimarinota bacterium | reverse complement strand
CTAATAGTATCAGTTCATTGGACGCCAAAGAGATCGCGCTCAAGGAATTTGAGATCCTTTCCGAACTTTTCGAGCATTTTCATCGTCTTATCGAGATAAGAATCGATAATATCGTAAAGAAGAAATTCAGTAGATACGTGTTTTCCATCTTTTGTACTCTCTTCGTAGCGTTCGTACACTTTTTTCATCGTCCGAGACTGGTAATAGCGAAATGAGATGAGATACTCTCGTGATATAAAAATATTGAGTTCATTTTGAATATAGCGCTCATTCGTTGGATCGTATTTTGGAAAGTGGAGCACGAGAAAAATATAGTCATCATATGAGTCGAGACGTGCGTACTGATTTTCCTCGAGGATAGCATCACGGTCAAGTGAGTGAAAGTGGTATTTATCCACTATTGCCTCGACATCATCGAGTGGTGGATTGATAAAATCTTGCCACAAAAGAGGGGACATTGTCTTGGTTTCTTTTTTCGCACGGGATGGAACTATTTTCTTTTCTACCATAATAGTTCTGATTATATCAAAAAAAATGATTTGTCGAACTATTCTTTCCGATGGAATTGACTTTGACTTCACTCGGTTTTTCCATATGCTTGTGACGTCTTAGGAGATAGTCAGAGAAATCTGGCAAATCAACTAAGTAACTCAGAAATTTTCAAAAACAAGAAGGTCGAGGAAGAGAAATTTTTTCGAAAGGAGCTTACTATATGTGTAAGTGACTAAGAAAAAATTTTGATGACAAAGACATTCGAAGTTTTAGAGAATTTCTCTATTAGCCCAGATGGTGGAATGGTAGATGTGCGAAGACAATGAGCGATAGCGAATATGTCGGAGCCATACTCTCGAGAACGAGTCCCGCTCAGCGTGAAGACATTCGAGAGGGGTACACGGATATGTATAGATACGGTATAATTAGCCCAGATGGTGGAATGGTAGACACGGAGGTCTCAAAATCCTCTGCCTCACGGCTTGCGGGTTCAAGTCCCGCTCTGGGCACCATAAAAATCATAAAAACTTCTCTCTTTTCGAGGGAAGTTTTTTAAAAATCAAAATTAAACACTCTCTCATCCCAGCCAAATCTCATCTTTATTCTTTCGATGGGGTGAATTTTTGGAAGGGGGATACCATATCTTCGAAGCATTTCGAGTTCGATCGGCTGAATTTTAAAGAGTTTTCCAGTCTTCGTGCATTTGATAGCCCAAGAGAGGACGTCATCAGGAATTCACTCGATACTTTCAGGGAGTTTTTCTCCAGGGATAATCTTGGTAATATTTGGTGGTGGAGGATCGATCTCATCAGACCAGGCGAGACCTCGCTTCGTTGCCTCGGTTCTTGCGAGAGGCATACGGTCCATCGCGAGAGAGTCATTGTAGGGAAACATCGCATATTTTGTGGGAAGAAATTCTCACCAACTTCCATCCTTTTGCATCTGATGAAGAATTTTTTTCATAGTTTCTTCCCAGGCTTCCGGAGTATATTGTATATTAAATATACAGTATGATTGATTCATGAGTCCAGAGCATCCGAATATATAGGAGCATCCTTTGCATTTGAGACTATAAAAATTATATTTCGCCGAGCTCCAACAAGATTCGCAAAAATACATATTGCTGGAGTTTTCTCATACATCCACCGAGTCATAAGAGAGACTGAGTTGGTCTCACCACTGATTGATATCCATAGAGTCATATACATGTATTGAGTCATAGATATAAGCCGAGTCCTCAGATCCTCAGATATTAAATCATTCAGTAATATTTTTTGAGTTATAACAGAAATCCCCACTGGAGTCGATAGATCGGGTGGTTATAGAGGGGGATACTCACATTTTTTTTATAAGCTCTTGTACTTTCTTTTCAAAATCTTTACGAAACTGCGAGTCTTTCGTGAGTTTTTCGAGCGTCGTCTCAAATTCGAGAGGAGTACATGGAACATTGAGGATTTGGTATTTTTGATTTTTGAGTCAGACTCATCCGAGAATATATTGGCAACCATCACATGAGAATATATATCGACAATTTCGATCTTCTGCTGCATCCCATGAATGGTGAACATCAAAACATTTGTAGAGGTGTTCTGAGTAGGAACAATTTTCACACCATCTTGCATAATTTACATCAAGCATATTGGTAGTGTCAAATAAGAACCATCCATACAGGCACTTTTCACAGTTTAGCGAGTTAGATATCAGGTAGCAATCTTTCGACTTTCCATTCCCATTGACGTAGTCACTATTTTCGAGAGCATTATAGTTATTTTCTAGAGTTGGAGCTGGTACTGTGAGAAAAATATGGTGGATTTGGTCGAGAATATTCGAGCTATAATCGATAGTCTGTCCATAGTCAAATGCATTCCATCCACCATTCCACCAATACTCCTGTGAGTATATGGTATAGGGTGAACTTTCTCGGTGAATGGATATTATTTCTTTTCCACTTTTTGAATCACTTCTTTTAAAAAGGTTAAAGTAGTTTTTGAACTGAAGCCTTCTTCTCATGCGTTCTTCTGGAGAAAGTGTCGGAAGTGGAATAGGGAATTTTTCTCCTCCAATCACTGGGGAAATCTTCTCCAAAAGAGCTATCTCGAAATCTGTGATAGTGAATTCTTTTCATGAGATGGGGCAAGTTTTTGTGATGGGCATATTATATGTTGATACTTTCTGTAAGCATATGTAAAAAGGGGAGACATTTATTATAATCGAGTTCATAATAGTTCACGCCGAGGTTGATATTTTTATAGTACTCGCTTCGATGTTTCAAATAGTATT
>JANOWM010000081.1:0-2132 GCA_031417875.1 Candidatus Altimarinota bacterium | reverse complement strand
TACAACAGAAGAACAGCTTCAGCACTATACACGCCTCATTAATCATAGGCCTAGAGAACGACTCTGATGGCTTACTCCATATGAAGCATTCCATGAATTATCTTTCTAATGAAAAGTTGCATTTGACTTTAGAACTCATCTCCCTTAAATTCTACGCAGACTCGCGAAAAGAATAATCCACTCGAGTGAGAGGTAAATTATCCGATACTTTCGAGGATTTTCTCGATCTCTCTATCGGTGATGTTTTCTTTTTCAGTTTTCGAATATATCGAAAGGAGGAGAAAAGTATCTTCAGTAAGAAGAAATCCGATGATGAAGAGAGCGGATACGATCCGTGTGAGAGACGATATTTTGATTCTTCATTATGCTTGCTCTGAGAGTTTCATCGCTCTTTTTCTCGCGGTAGTCCTCTACAGCAGATGCTATCATATCTGCGAACTCAGGAGTGAGTTCGAGGGTGATATTTTTCTGGGGGATGTGAAGAGTCGAAGTAGTCATAAAAACATTATATCCAAATGCGAAGAAATGCAAAAGAAACTATGGAATCTCCCTTGATTCTGTCATCCTGACGAAGGAAGGATCCAGGATAAATCCATATAGCTCCAAGATTCAGTATTTTCTCATAAGTAAAGGAAATCCTGGATTGTTTCGTGCCTCGCAATGACGAAACGATGGAAACCAATCGCGAAAAGAAAAATCCACCGAAGAGATGGATTTATTCGTATATATCTTTCCTGTGTCAGATTTCCAGTACGAGGATCATAAGCACGTCATCTTTCTTCCTGTATATTACTCTATAATCCCCCACTCTCAGTCTATAAGTATCTTCCTTGTATCACTTCATTTTTTTGATATCGAGTCATGACTCCTCATCTGCCAGAGCCTCTATCTTATCGAAAATCCTCATCATATCCTGATAAGGTATTTTATCCGTATCTTTGGCTACTCATCGAGCATAGGTGATTTTATACTTTGGCGACATCTTTTTCCTCTAAAAAATGTTTGATCGTATAGTATGCCTTTATGACATCGTGCGGCACGAAAATCCCTTCAGCTTCACGAGCACGGAGTTCCTGGATTTCCTTGAATGTGAGATTTTCTTCTTGCATGAGAGTATTATATGAGAAATCATAGCACAATCAAATAATTCCCACTTCCCTCCCACCACCGCGAACTCGCAAAAAGAAAAATCCACCGAAGTGTGGTGGATTATATATACATCTCTTTTCTATTCTTTAGAGAAGACCGACTTTAAGATGTTATTAATACGAGAATCATGTCACTTATTAAAAAATAATGAACTATGCTTTGCAAACTCTTTAAGGTCTCCAAGAAGGTTCTCATATTCAGTTATTTGCTTCTTAAAATCGAGATCAGTATAGTTCGGTCATTTTATTAAATTCAAGTTACTAGAGTCTTCATATGAATAGCTTAGCTCACTTCAATGAAAAATAGTATTTCTAAATTCACAAAATTTTATTAACCCATCTATTAATTTCTTTTTATCAATATCTGAATCTATAGTTTGCTCGTTTGTATAGAGAAAGAATGTAACTTTATCAATAAAATTAAGCTTATCTATTCTTTTATGCATGAATGATTGAGTTGCTGCATTTTTTTCTGGTGTACAAAAAAGAAACCAATCTCTAAAAAATTCATTAATCTGAAATTCTAAACAATAATGCAATATTACGAGTCAGTCTAGCATCTCTCATTCTAAGTATTGATTATCACTAATATAGCTTACTAGTCTTTTCTTATATAAATCATATAGATAATTTGGGGTTCAATATTTAGATATTATCATAAATTTCATTAGTTTTCTATAAAAGAAATCCGATTATTTTTTTCTCTGAACCAGTAGTATTCATACTATTGGCAATAATCATAAAAGGATATTTTTATCTTTCATATAAGCAATAATTGAAGTGTATATTCATAGAAACGCTAATAGTACATAAAAACAATTCTTCATATTATCTAAAGAAATAGATCAGACTATACTGACTCATAGTAACACCAAGAGAAAATATATCAATCATGCATTTTCTAGGATACCTTCTGTCATATGAGATTTAGCAAATTTTTCTCATTTCTTTGGAAGTACAGAAATAGCTATTAATCCAATTAGG
>JANOWM010000080.1:0-8262 GCA_031417875.1 Candidatus Altimarinota bacterium | reverse complement strand
TACAACAGAAGAACAGCTTCAGCACTATACACGCCTCATTAATCATAGGCCTAGAGAACGACTCTGATGGCTTACTCCATATGAAGCATTCCATGAATTATCTTTCTAATGAAAAGTTGCATTTGACTTTAGAACTCATCTTTCTTATTTCTAATACTTTTTGCAATTTTATAGGATATTTTTATAATGAAAGCATCCTAATTTTAAAATATGCCAGTAATGTATAAATGACAAGAATGCCTTACTCTCGAGGAATGGGAGAGTCATATGCATCATTTTGTACGAGAAAGTGCGAAAGAGATTCCAAACCTCATAAAAAAACGTCAAGCAAACATCGATAATTATGAACTCTCAATATAAAATATTCATCACACCTCATGTAACAGAAAAAGTTGATCTCTATACACTCGCGATAAGAAGTTATTATATTGCTCTCTATACTGATACTGGTCTCTGAGAAGCCGAGGAAATTATAAAGTCTCAATATATTGAATGAGCAGATGCCCTCAATCACTCTATCTTAAATTCTATACGAGAGATATTTCATCAGAACATAGTACCGTATTCTGAGCTCAAATCCTGACAGAGAGAAGCCTCTTTCCGTATGGGAAATAGGAGAATATTTCTCACGTACGAGGAAGATACTGAAAATATGACGAGGTATATAACAGATATAGAAATTCTCCGAAAATAGTATGTCATACTTCACATACATCCTCCATTGTTCTGATGAAACATACTATACTGGGTATAGTATTGATTTGGATAAAAGAATCGAAACTCATAATGCTGGAAAGTGAGCAAAATACACACGCGGAAGACTCCCAGTAAGGCTCATATATAGTGAAAATTTTGAGAGTGAAAGTGAAGCAAAAAAGCGAGAATATGCGATCAAAAAACTCACGCGAAAAGAGAAAGAAAAACTTATTTATTCATAAAATTACATCCCATGAACTACTCATCTATCTATGACATCAGTGTCAAAAAGCTAAACGGTGATGAGACAAGCCTCATGACATACAAATGAAAAGTACTGCTCATAGTAAATACTGCCACCAAATGTGGTCTGGCTCCACAGTTTGAAGAACTCGAAACACTCTGGAATACTTATTCTCATGATGATTTTATGGTACTTGGATTTCCGTGTAATCAATTTGCCAGTCAAGAGCCCGAAATGAATGAAACAATAGAACAGGCGTGTAAACTCCATTTCTGAGTCACTTTTCCCCTCTTCGCAAAGCTCGATGTAAATGGCGATAATACTGCCCCTCTCTACCAATTCCTCAAGAGAAAAAAATGAGGCTTCTTTTCCAGTGCTATCAAATGGAATTTTACAAAGTTTCTCATCGACCAGAAATGAAACGTCATTAAGCGGTATGCTCCGACTATAAGTCCTCTGTCGATAAAAAAAGATATAGAAAAGCTCTTTGGGTAAAAAAGACTTCGAAGAAAAACTGTCTTGAAAATTTCTTATACTCTTTGCCTACGCTCGATATAATACATCTTACTCTAGAAGGTTGCTGATTTATCCGTCCTAGAGTGAGGATGTATTATTTTTTAATTTTTTCATGTATGGCACTCCTTATAGAATTTCTCATATCATGAATTGCTGTCGCGGTTGCCGCCATGATTGTACCTGGTGTTGAGGTGGATTCTTTTTGGACTGCTATTATCGTCGGTATTGTATTCGCTATTGTGAATCTCCTGATTGGTGGATTCGCTCGTATACTCACATTACCCCTCAATTTCCTGACTCTCGGACTCATATCGTTCCTGATCACTGGCCTCATGGTTCTCCTGACTGGGAACATCGTTGATGGATTTATTGTCACTGGATATATTCCTGCTCTGGTATTTGCACTCATCCTTTGACTCATACGTGGTCTGTTCGGACTCAGTGAATTCAAGAGATTATAGGTACGAGGATATCCTTCACTTGACCCTCCCCAGACCGGTTCGGGAGGGCCAAGTGAAGGATGATATATGAAACTTTTTTATAGTAGATTCTTCAGCTGCCGTATGTTCATGATTGTATTTCCCTCAATAATCTTTGCAATCATGCTATTTCCCTATATAGTAGTTGGATACTCTTTTTCTTTTACTCTCCTATGGATATCTCTCTGAACTTTCCCCTTATCGGTGTCATGCTCCTAGCTCTCATCGCCCTTCTCGAACCACTTACGACCCTCTCTTTCTATTCGAAACTCCATCCTGATGCTACTGCGCGAGAATATCGAAGAGATGGATGAAGACTCGGTCTCGTGCTTTTTATCGCGATGCTGACGACATTTTTTCTCGGACAGTATCTTCTCGCATTTTTTTGACTGAGTACAGAGTACTTTCGTATCGCTGGAGCGATCATCCTCTTTTTCATAGCATTTTCTATGGTACAATGAGAAGAGATCGATGCCACCAAGATAAATACCGTTGAGTGAGACCATATCATCCATGAATATCTCAATAAATGACTCATCGTCCCTCTTGTTTTTCCGCTCACATTTTCAGCTCCAGGTATGGCATACGTCATATCTATGCATAGTAATGGTATCATGCCTGGCATCATCGCTATTACTCTTGCCAGTATGATAACGGCTCTCGTCGTCATGTTCTGAGGGAAGATTATAAAAAAACTCTGAGAAGCTGGAACACATTTGATCATTCGTATTTTGGGATTATTTCTTATGGGAGTAGCGATACAGACGCTAGGGGAAATGATTATTACCATCATTAAGCAAAATTTCTCGTAGCAATTTTGGATCTTCCCTAGTTACCAATTAGAGAAACAGCTCTTTATACCCTATGGCGACTATCGCAAGATCTGCAAATATATGAAATATCCATGCTCCCCAAATTCCTCCGGTCTTTCGATAAAGCCATGCAAAAAAGAGTCATCATACAAAGAGTCCTGAGAGAGCAAGTACTAGTACATACCCAGAAAACCATGTTCAAAATATAGGAATATGGTAGAGAGAAAACATCACTGAACTCACTGTATACGCTATGATCGACGATTTTTCGAGTAGTATGCGAAATACTACTCATCGAAAAAAGTACTCTTCCACGAGCGAATTTCCGAACATGACATAAGCAAATGCCAAGAGAAATGTTGACTCATTTACTCATCGATTCGAAAGAGATTTCGAAATAGCTTCCCACTCTATGACGTCTGCGAGGAGATAATACGTAGTAGAAATAATACAGATGGAGAGGAGTCAAAACCCTATACCGTAGACGAGGGCATCCTTTCCAAATTTTCAAAATTTTCCGAGAGTTCTACGCAAGAAATATCCAGCAATCACAGGGATGACGATGAACGTCAGGAGTTTTTGGATAATCTGAATACTATAAACTGGGTGGTACACATTTTCTACGAGAAAAAGGAGCACGCATACTATAAGAGCGTACACAAAGATGAGCATAGATATGTTTTTCATAAAAAAGTTACACAAAATAATGCGTAAGTACCACTCCTATACCAATAAGAATCGCTCATATTCACTTTTGAATCATATTTTGCACACCCCATTTTTCCTCCAAAAATGATGGAAAGAATCGAGTAAAGAGAAATGTCGAGAAAAGAGTGAGAGTAATCCAAAACATACCTATTTGAATGAAAATATTATTGAGTAATATCTACCATCACTTCATTCCTGCGAAGTGGTGGAAAGCTCGCTGGAGGATTGTACTGTGCTGATATCATATCTCACTTCATCTTGTATCCATCTCGTAATAGAGATTCTGTGAGGATATCTTTTTGAGTCTCGACACGTGATGCCGTCGCATACCAGTTATACCCTCGTACCGCTTTCCGAGATGGAGATACTTGTATGAAACGAATATTTTCGTTATCTGGTTTTGGGAGAGTATCGAGTGTATACTTACTGGGCATCGCAAATGCGACAATACGCTTCCCTGAACTTGAAAGTGTATCCATGACGGGAACTGTCATCGCGATACTCTCAGAGGATTTCATCGTATCCATCACTGGCGCAGTCATGGCGATAGACGACTTTGTAGTATTCCCACCGAAGATATATCCGGCAAGTTGGCGGAATCAGGCACTCAGTGCTTCTCGCATAGTTCCTTCGACCTCCACTTCTGCCACTATATATCCCTCATATTCTCGGATCTCATACTCTTCCTTTTTCTCGATGAGAGTATATTTTGGCTCTTCTATGCTCCGTACTGCGAGGAGTGTTCCAGCTATCCAGACGATGAGGGTGACAGCGAGGATGATGATGAGAGTATTCATACCACTATGATATCTTGATGCAGAAGAATAGCAAAGAAAAAATCAAGAAAAATCCTCACCGAGGTGAGGTGGGATTATATATTTTTAATAAAGTGACATTTAGGAAAGTTCTCACATCAGAAAAACTGTCCTCATGTATGTGGTCAGCTATGAGCTGTACGCAAAATCAGCTTTCCTCCACAAAGTTCACAATTTGCATGTTCTTTTTCAGTAGAGATATTTTCTCATTTTAGGTATTCAATAATATAGTTTTTATCCCAAAGATCTATGCCATATTTCTTTGCTTCTGATACAGCATCAGGAGTAAATCATGTAGTTGTGACGAATATGCCTCATGCAGGAATAATCCCACCCATCATTACTCCATGAAGTTCACGGATTTTTTCTACACTTATATTTTTGTTTCCATAATGTTTACATTGTACAAAGAATTTTTTATTACCAAGAGTTGCTGTCACATCGACTCCACCATCTTTTATTCCTACTCAGAGCAAAATATGGAATCATTTTTGTTTGAGCACATCTGCGATAAACTGTTCAAACTCTCTCCAATCAAGTTTCATAACCTCAGAGAATCGGGTCATCGCTCTCATACGAGTCTCCTTTCTTTTTTCTCTCAGATAATAGACCAAACCTATCATACATAATACACATATTCCCACAGGAATAAGAGAAATAGGATGTTCAACTATATAAGTATATGCTGGTAAAATATACGGAAGAAGAAATAGTAGAGCTAACAATAATCCAATCTGTACGAACCACATGAATAAATCTCAAAAGCTTTTGATACTATTACCTTGATAGTATCTTCTATGATAGTATTTACCCATAGGAAAAAATTAAGTAGATCCACTATAGTCTAGCATAATTTTTATAGGAAAACAAAAAAACCTCCCAAACTTGGAAAGATTTTTGTTTTTATATATCTATTTACTCGTCTCCCTTACCTTAATATGCAACTCACGGAGCTGGATTTCATCCACTTCTGCTTGAGTCACTATTCGATGAGAGAGAAATAGTAGTTCTCATGATGGATGAGCTCTATGGGCACTCCCGGGTATGCTCAGATGAATGCCTTCGGTGGATTGTATTTTTGCTCTTGCCACTTGCACTCATAGCCTCAGACAATATGATCCGATACTTCGAGATAGTCGATCTCTTCTTGAGCCTTGGTTCGCCAGAAGTGTTGTACAATGCTCGCTCTACTATACTCTATATTTTTCCGACGCTCTAAGATGTAGTAGTTCTCCCAGAGAGCCCCGATATCTGTACGAAGTGCAAGTGGCTGGAAAGATCTGAGAAGTGTATTGCGTATACCGAGATCATAGAAATATACTTTCTTCATTTTCGTGACTTCTTTCGTCTTATTGGTCATATATGGACGTAAGCGAAATATCACAAAACTCTTCTCGAGGAGATCGATATATCGCTCTACCGTCTGCTGACTCACGCCGAGGATCTGAGCAAGAGCATGATACGATATCTCAGATCCTATACGGAGAGCAAGGAGTTCGAGAAGCTTCATGAGGATATTTGGATTTTTGATATCCTGAAATTCGAGGATATCTCGATAGAGTTGACCTGATACGATATCTTGGAGTTTTTCTTTTTTGGCAACAGCATCTGTATACGAGAGGACTTGTGGATACATGCCATAGAGGATAGTCTCTTCGAGTCTTGTACGAGCATCTCGAAGTCAGAGAGTCGTCGCGAGCTCAGAGAATGCGATCGGATAGAGGTGGAATACTTTTTTTCGACCAGTAAGTGGCTCTGTCGTCTGATCAAGAAGACCGAGTGTACTCGAGCCAGTGACGAGGATTTGTTTCGTTTTTCCATATGTGTCTCTGAGAGATTTGAGGATATTCCCTATATTTTCTATTTTCTGAGCCTCATCGATCACGATATAAGTATAGCCTGAGAATATCAGATCCATTTCTTTCACAGATCGGAACTGGAGATCCCGACGATCAGCGATATAGTCACCATTAAAATGTATGATGTGATCGCCCGGGACATCTTCGAGAAGAGTCTCTATAAGAGTCGTCTTACCGACTTGTCTCGGTCAGATCAGAATGATGACATCTGAGAGAAACATGCTTGCTCGTATCTTTGGGATGATTGTACGGGTGATTCTTTGCTCAGTCATACAAGAAATTATATGATTTTTATAACTCAAGTCAAATAAATCATATAACTTTTTTAAGTCATCATACTATTTCCCACTCTCCCTCACCTTAATATGCAATTCTCTGAGCTGGATTTCATCCACTTCTGCAGGAGCATTCATCATCGCATCTTCTGCCTTTCATGACTTCGGAAATGCATAGATCTCACGGATATTGTCCTCGTCGCGGAGGATCATGAGGAGACGATCGAATCCGAAGGCGAACCCTCCATGTGGAGGCACACCATACTGGAATGCTGTGTACATAGCGCCGAATTTATCCTTCACTTCTTGTTCTCCTTTCCCCACGATATTAAACGCCTTTACCAGTGCTTCAGCAGAGTGGTTACGGATACTTCCTGAGAGAATCTCATACCCATTACATGCGAGGTCATACTGGCACCCGTATATCGAGAGTGGATCAGGATTCCCATCAAAAGCGGATATTCCACCATGAGGCATGGAGAATGGATTATGCTCGAAGTCATACTTTCCATCATCTTTTTGTTCATACATCGGAAAGTCAGTCACCCAGCAAAATGCTATCTCATTTGTATCTACTAATTCGAATCTATCTCGACATGCGATTCGTACTCCCCCGAGTATCTTACACGTTGCCTTATATTCTCAAGCTCCGAAAAATATCATATCTCCCGTTTTTGGTGAGAGTTTTGCCTCAAGCGAAGAAAGTTCATTGCCAGTAAAGAATTTGAGAATTGGAGATTTTGGACCATCAGCTTCGTAGATGATATAAGCGAGTCCTCCAGCTCCGAGAGATTTTGCGACTTCGGTAAGTGAGTCAATCTCCGACCTGGAAAGGACTTTTCCTTCGAGCTTCATAGCTTTTACCACTCCACCATCTGCTACTGTTTTTGCAAAGAGTGAAAATCCAGAATCACGAAATTCATCGGTAAAATCCTCAAAATGCATATCAAACCGAATATCTGGTTTGTCTGATCCATACATGTCTACTGATTCCTTATGAGTGAGTCTTTTAAATGTTTTATCTGCATTGAGAGAGATTATCTTCTTTTCGGTGATACTCTCTATAAGACTTTTTGCAAATGGTTCAGCGACAGCGAATACATCTTCCTGTTCGACGAAGCTCATCTCACAGTCTATCTGATAAAATTCACACGAGTGTCTATCCGCACGTGGGTCTTCATCACGAAAACATGGGGCAATCTGGAAATACTTATCAACTCAGCCCACCATGAGAAGTTGCTTGTATTGCTGAGGTGCTTGAGGAAGCGCGTAGAACTTCCCTGGATGAAGTCGTGATGGGATGAGATAGTCACGTGCTCCTTCTGGAGATGAAACGGTAAATATCGGAGTCTGAACTTCGAGAAATCCATTTTCCGTAAACCAATCACGAGTAAATTTGTTCATCTGAGCACGAAAAGCGATCTTATCAAAAATGCTCTTGCGACGAAGATCGAGATAACGATATTTGAGCCTGATATCTTCAGATGCTCAGGTATATTCTGAAATTTCAAATGGTGGAACTTCTGACTTCGATATCACTTCCGCATGAGAGATGATGACTTCGATATCCCCAGTCGAGAGCTTATCATTGGTCTGGCCTTCTGGACGAGCTCGAACAATTCCCGTGAGCTTCACGACGTATTCAGAACGAAATGTATCAGCGATTTTGTGAGCTTCAGCATTTTCTGTCGGATCATAGACGGTCTGTGTGATTCCATAACGATCACGAAGATCGATGAATATGAGTCACCCGTGATCGCGACGATTCGCGACCCATCATGCGAGGGTGACAGTCTGTCCAATATGTGATGCAGTGAGTTCTCAGGCAGTATGTGTTCGGTGCATAAATAGGTATAAA
>JANOWM010000079.1:0-11135 GCA_031417875.1 Candidatus Altimarinota bacterium | reverse complement strand
CGATCCGTTCGCTCATAGGTATGTGCTCCGAAAAAATCTCGTTGTGCCTGTATCATATTCGCACTTGAATCAATAGTCACCATCTGATAAAAATATTGTAAAGCTGATGAGAGAGCTGGGGTCGCAATACTCGAACGAATCAGTGATGCGAGTGTTTCTTGGTAGTCACTCAGGTGGGCATGGATAGTATCACGTACTCGAGGCAGTGCAAAGATATGATCGACCTCTCCATGACCAAACGCCTCTGTGAGAAATGCTAGTATCTGTGAGCGGATAATGCATCCTCCCTGCCAGATACGAGTGACTTCTGCGAGATTGACATTCCAGTTCTGATCTTTTGATTGTTTTTGTATGAGCGCGAGTCACTGTGCATACGCAAAGAGCATTCCGAGATAGAGTGTATGTTCGAGTTTTATCCTCATTTCTTCGAGTGGCATGCTGCTCGGATGAGAGAATTCATATCCTTTTCCGAGAGTCTTTCGGAGTGCCTTGTCACTCGATATCATGCGAGCAAAGGTTGCCTCGACGATCGATGAGACACTCATTCCGGATTCGAGTGCATCGACAGAGGTCCAGAGTCCAGTTCCCTTTGCACCAGCACGATCGAGTATCTGATTGATGAGATACCCTCATGAAAGTGTATCCTCTTTTCATAGAACCTTCGCCGTAATCTCGATCAGATACGAATCAAGTATTCATTCGTTATAGGTTTCAAAGATTTTTCCTATTTCTGGAGCTTCGAGCGAATATATTTTTCTATACACTTCGTAGACTTCTGCGATCATCTGCATGACAGCATATTCGATACCATTGTGAACCATTTTCACAAAATGCCCTGATCCTCCTTCCCCAATATGTGTGACACATGGATTTCATAAAAAATCCCGTGCCGAAATGGCGGAAAGTATCGGTTCGAGTGATTGGTAAACATCTTTCGTACATCCTGGCATGATAGATGAACCATGAAGTGCTCCTTCTTCCCCTCCAGATACACCACATCCGACAAATGAAATACCTTTTTCATCACAAAGGACTTTTCTTCGAATCGTATCCTTATAAAAAGAGTTTCCACAGTCGATGATGACATCTCATGTCTCAAGAAGTGGGAGGAGATCGTTTATGACCAAGTCGACAGGATTCCCAGCCTTGACCATAATCATGACTTTTCGTGGTCATTCGAGTGACGCGACAAGTTCGGAGAGTGAGTAATATGGATGTAACTCTCCCTGGTTTTGTCATTCCGACGAAGGAGGAATCTGCTCCATTTCTCGATCTTCGATAGGAGAATATTTTCTTACAAACTCCTCTGTCACTTCTTTTGTCCGATTATAGACAGCCACTCTATAGCCTCGAGAGGCGATATTTCGTGCGAGATTAGCACCCATGACCGCGAGTCCGATCATGGCAATATTGTTGTTTTGCATGTACCAAGTATAGAGAAAATCTCTAAAAAATCCAGGAAATCTCTTATTTTTTAACACCATAATTTTCGATACTTTGTTGTTATTCAGTAAAAGCTACATATGGCACTACTCGCAACGTTTCGGTTCAATCCACCATATTTCAAATTCTCACGACTCTATTTTACCTGATAGTGAAAGTCAATTTCCATATTTTTTCTATATTCGTCAACTGTTTTCTCTTGCTTTTATGCAGTTTTTACTAAAAATAAGAATACTTTTAAAAACCTATGAACTTCACTTCTCTCATATCTTCTCCATTCGGTCATCCTGATATCCTGGTCGCTGGGACTCTTCTTTTTTTCCTTCTCGGATGGCTCTGGTATAATCCGATTACTCCGCTCGGACAAAAATGGCTTTCTTATGTCGCTAAAACTCGTCCGAAAGATCGTCCTCCCACCAAAAAATGACAATTTGCTCTCATGATACTTCTCCAGGCTGGTATCTGATTTATCATCACTCATACTGTGATGATACTCTGGATTGCCCTCAAAAATGCCTGACTTTCAGATGAACTCTCGACCCTCTCTGTCATCAAAGTTTTTATGTGATTCGTATTTATCAAGGATATTGCTCATTGGTATTTTGAATGAAAACCCTTCGGACTCGTACTGATCGGTATCGGATATTACCTCATCGGAATCATCGGAGTCTGTGGGATACTGGCTTTATTTCTTTAAGCTGGGGCGAGACTCATCGCTCATTGGAAAACCGCATGAGTTGACTGTTTCGAATCTGGTACTTTTGGAATACTTGGAAAAGTAGCAATGGTTTTAGGTCATGATCAGGTATTTTCGACGATTACTCGGGCTCATATTTCTATACCACTCATCATATGTTTCATGCCAAGTGGTATATTTACTTTTATCGTTTCACCATTACCGAGAACAACAAGAAGAGCATAGGGTAAATTATCCGATTTAAAATCTCTTTTATCTTTTACGAATCCCTCTATACGAGTACTTCCATTTTCCATATGAATACTTTTAAAAAATAAAAACCCTCCGTTTGATGGGAGGGATGATTGTCGGTGATAGTCACTTACGCTCAAACACTCCCCCATGATGGGAGAAGTACGAGTACGAGAAGTGAAGAAAAACGAAAGTTCATACGATGATATTATAGAAAATCATGAACTTGTCAAAAAATTATCTCATAAAAGCATCACTGAGATCAAGATTATTTATTTTTGATTTTACTCATTGGACGAATTTCACGCACTGAGAATCAATAAAATTTTCAAAACTTGGAAACTTATTATATGTGATAGTCGTTCCTACGATACTTGCAAAAATAATTCATCATATTGCACGACGGATTCTCTCTTCTCTCCCTCGAAGACTCGGTGGTATATACCAGGTATTTTGTGCTCATGCTTCTAAAATTTTCGTAGCTTTTGTGTCGACGGGTGGAGTCTGAGAAGGAGTTGGTAATTCGTTCATAACTATGAATATAAACATAACTAAGATAATGTCAATAATTATTCACCAAATACTCTTGTTTTCCCTTTGCGAAAAGCAAAAATTTTCATAGTATATGAGTCTATGCGTCAACATTTCAAACGATTCTTTGTTTTCCTCGCGAAAGTTATCACGATAACGTTCACTCTTTTGACATTTGCACTCATTTTTATCTCTTTTACCCATCCTGAGTGGATAAAAGAGGGTGTTATATGGATTGGGGATCTCGTTCGGAGGATTGGCTACTGGAATTACCTTATCGCTTTTCTCTCAGCCTGTGTCGAATCACTTCCCATCATCGGGACGGCTGTACCAGGAATGAATGTGATGATACTTGTAGGGGGATTTTGGTGAAAAACACATGTTATATTTACTATTGTGTGTGCTATTATTGGTGCTATGATCGGAAACTATCTCGGTTATTGGATCGGAAAATGGTATGGAAAAGAAATTATCGAGAAATATGGGGACTGGATTGGTCTCTGAGAAACTGAGACGAAGATACTCGAAAACCAGATCAAAAAAAATGGATTTTGGTACATCGTTCTCGGAAAATTTCACAACTTTACTCGAGCATTTGTTCCATTTATCGCCGGAGGAAGTGGGATGAGCGAACGACGGTTCTGGACATACAACATGGTAGGCTCAGTTTTCTGGGCGATATCTATCAATCTCATTGGTATCTTTTTTATCGACAATTATGAAAAAATTCTCGATAATTTTGGGAGTATTAGCTCGACGATTCTCGTGATTTTCATTGCCTATATGTATTTTTTTAAACGAGAAAGCATGAAGAGATACGCTCGAGAAAAAGAAGAAGAATTGAATAGAAAAATCGAGAAGAAAATGATAAGAAAATAAAGTTATGGAATTTTTTATACGTCTCGTCATTCTCTTTTTCTCATCTGGAATTCTTGCATGGTGAGGACTCCGGGTCATCGATTATCTCTGGAGAAAATATGGACTTACCGATCTTCCTCATCTCTATAAAAATGAAGTGGGGAGGGCTCCAGCACCGTACTCTATCTGAATTATTCTTACCTTCATTCTCGTCATTTTCTCTCCATACATCTCATGGATGTTTGGTTTTTCAGAAGCACTTGAGAAAAAACTTATTATCATCGTTGCTCTTGCCGCGATTATTGGTATTGTCAGTTTTGTAGACGACCTCGATACCATACGAAAATCCTATATCAAAGTCCCTCCAATTTTTCGACTTACCTTGCAGATACTGGTGGGGCTCATCATCGGAATCACGAGTATAAAAATCACGTATATTTCATGAATATTTGGAGATACTATTCGTCTCGATGAACACTTTTTTGAGCTCGCACTTTTCTCAGAAATGTATCGTATCTACTATATTCCTCTTATTCTTACAGTATGTTGGTATGTACTCGTATTTAATTCTCTGAATTTTTCTGATGGTATTCCTGGACTCACTGGGAGTTTTTCTCTTGTTTCTTTTATCATTATGGGATGACTGGCCATGAAGCTCTTTCTCCTCGATAAAGATCCGCTTATCCGTGAAAATTCAGCCTTTCTTCTTTCTCTCCTCTCTGTCATTATTCCCGTGACATTTTTCATGACACGAGTAGATATCAAAAGACTTGGACTTATCGGAGATAGTGGAACGATGGTACTCGCGTTTCTGATCGCAACATCCGCTATCATCGCAGGAGGAAAAATCGCAACCGCTATGAGTGTCCTCGGGATATATCTGATCGATGCGCTCTATGTCATCGGAATACGTCTCATAAAGTGAAAAAATCCTATGAAATGAGATAGAACGCATCACCTTCACTTCCGGCTTCTCGAACTCGGACTCACTCATACATTTATCCGTATTCTTATTTGTGGACTTGCCTTTCTCTTTGGTATGAGTGCACTTTTTCTCGATGCAAAGGGAAAAATTTTTCTCCTCATTTTCATGACACTCGTGACACTTGGGCTTACAAAGATTTTGACAAAAGTGAGGAAATAAAAAACTATTTCCCGTTATATCTCTGTTCTACCTTTTTCCAGTCAACGACCTTCCAAAAGTTTTCCATATATTTTGCTCGAGCATTTCGGTAATCGATATAGTAGGCATGCTCCCAGACATCACAGGTAAGAAGTGGGGTATTTTCTGTAGTAAGTGGAGTGAGCGCATTGGCAGTATTGACGATATCGAGTGATCCATCAGGCTTCTTCACGAGCCATGTCCAACCAGATCCAAAATTGGCGAGAGCCGTTTTTGTAAATTCAGCGACAAATTCCATTCCACCTCACCACTTCAGAGTCATAGCATCATAGAGCTTACTCTCTCCTGGTTTTGGGAGTTCTTTCGGCATATCGAGAGGATTCGTCAGAGATGCAAAGTAAAAATCATGATTAAAAATCTGGGCTGAATTATTGAAAATTGGGCCTGCCGGGGCTTTTTTTATGATTTCTTCAACTGATTTTCACTCGAATTCTGTCCCAACAACGAGTTTGTTCAGATTATCGACATAGGTTTGGAGATGTTTTCCATGATGAAACTCGAGTGTTTCTTTTGAGATATATGGAGAAAGTACCTCGAGAGCATATGGGAGTGGAGTGAGTGTGAACATAGAAGTAAATGCAAAATTAGAAATGAATAATACGATGGTAATTATATCCATTTATCTTATGTTCTCAAGTAAGAAAAAAGCAAAAAAATATTGACACTAGAATAATAATAAATACATTATTCTTACTCTAGTGTTTTTGTCCATATTTGGATGAAGATATAAAAAAATCTAAGTGCGAAATTCGAATACGCATTTTTGATTCTAGAGTTTCCAGGAGACATGTTTATGGCGAAGAAGAAGCAGGCAACCCATCAGCATACGGAGTTCACACTCCGTGATGTGCGACATTATTCTGCACAAGGAATACACGTCGCACTAACTGCGATTGAAAATGCCATCAAAAATGGCATTACGATCTTGCAGGAAGTGTGGGAATGGGTGGCAACGAATTTTGCAAAAAATTCACGAGTTCTGAATATGCTCACCGAGCACGCTCCAAATCTCGTCCCTCAACCAAAAATGGCCTGAACAGGAAATCTCCACCTTCCCATTCGAAGGAAGGGGTAATCCATAGGAACTATGTGTAATAACCGCAAGGTTTGTTACGGCAAGTTCACAACTCGAAAAGGCTTCGCTCACGCGTGGGCCTTTTTCTTTTGCCTTTTTTCACTTTTTGCATATTCTCGACCACATGATTCTCGACTGACGAATGGTCGCCGAAAGCGTCCTCGAATACATCCGCCGGAAAATAGCCGAAACACATGCGACTCCACATTTGGCGGTTATTTTGGTGTGAGAAAATCCTGCGAGTCAAAGCTATATCACTATGAAAAGACGAGCCTGTGAAAAAGTAGGAATCCAATTTTCTCTCTTTCATTTTGATGGAACCGTCGAGGAATCTATAGTTGTTGCAAAAATTCGCGAAATAAATGAAAATCCAAATATCCATGGGATTCTCGTCCAGTCTCCCCTACCATCGCACTTTATCTATCGAGATATTGTCGAGGTAATTGATCCGAAAAAGGATGTCGATGGCTTTACTCGGACCAACATATGAAATCTCTTTCTTGGTGATTCTGATGGACTTGTCTCGTGTACGCCAAAAGGAATAAAAAAACTCCTCGAAGCCTACAAAATCACTCTCGAAGGGAAACATGTCGTCATTATCGGTCGTTCAAATATCGTCGGAAAACCTATGAGTCTCATCGCGATAAATGCCTGAGCAACCGTTACGAGCTGTAATTCTCGTACCAAAAACCTCGAAAGTATCACAAAAACCGCAGATATCCTCATCGTCGCAACTGGTCATATCGGACTCATAAAACCAGAAATGATTCACAAAGAAACGACGATCATCGACGTCGGCTGTACGTTTCTCGGAGGAAAAGCATACGGAGATGCCGATTTTGAATGACTGAAAAATATGGTACAAGGTATCACACCAGTTCCCGGATGAGTCGGACCAATGACGGTCGCTATGGTTATCGAAAATACGTGGATTGCATATATCGGGCAGCAAACAGGACAAAAAAACGAGGAATTTCGCCCCGCTGTATCATTTCGATATTCTCAAGAGAATCTCTAGTCTATCTCTTTCGCCTGGGTAAATATTTCGATCAGATCAGCAAATTTTGAGCTCTGAAATTCGCGAGTCAGCTTGAGAAGTTCAAATTCGAGATTTTCAAACAGTGCCTTTGTTTTCTCTGCTCATAGAAAATCTACTACATTTCGCTCACGCTCGTCGCTTGGCATGGAAAGTGATGATTCATATACATCCATATCTTTTTTAATCTGATGGATACGGCAAAGAAACACTGCAAAACGTCTGAGCTGATCGAGGAGCATCTCAGGAGCGGCACTCGAAAAATGAGCACCAATAAGGAAAGACGAGGAAACGAGTCGGGACATCTCTTCATCATGCATCGCGATATATTGCGCTTCAGTAATAGTGGAGTGATTGAGAAGAAGGTCTCGAGTCATCCCACGAATAGCCCCAGTATCATCAATCGCATGGAGAGCTTCATCGACGAGACTTATTTTTCATCATTTTGTGAGACATTCGATACCAAGGGTTGTGAGCGTCTCTCAGATAAGGAGCGTAATAGATTGTCCATACTTTTCAGAATATCGAGGAGTTCATAGTGTCTCCTTTGGGGAAATTCAAAGGATTTCCTTGTGGATCTTCATAGCAATATGGAGAAACTCGAGTCCGATAAAGACCGGAAGTGCGGTATCTGCGGTAAGTCCAAGGATTTCTTCGTATACGACCATGGCAACCATAGGATGCAACCTGGCTGGATCTCCGAGTTTTACTGCATATATGACGGCTTCTTGCATTTTTTTCTCTTCATCGGTCATGTTTTCAGATTTATAGTGCTCAGCAAAGAGCGTATCTATCGCCATTTCTATGTCCTGTTTATAATCCTGTGTCCACTGCATAAGTAAAAGATGAATATAAAATATAGTACTCCAATATGGACAAGATAGCAAATTATGACGCTTTATTTCCCAAATTTTCTCTCCCTCAGAGAATAGTCATCCAAAATCTTTAGAAGCTCTCATTCATCAAAAGCGGGCCAATTAAGTTCTGAAAAATAGTATTCTGCATACGGGGAGTTATAGAGAAGAAATCCAGAATGTCGCTTATGTCCTCATGTTCGCACGATGAGATCTGCGGGCGGGAACTCTGAAGACTCGATGTATGATGAAAATGTTTTTTTTGTCAGTGGAACATCACTTCCAGATTCGATATACGACTTAATCGCTCTGACGATTTCCTCTTGTCAGCCATAACCAAGAGCTACAATCGTTGTCATAAGAGTATTTTTGGCTGTCATTTCTTCGGCCTTTATCATGTTTTCTTGGCATTTTTTTGTCAAAAGACTCCTATCTCAGATGCAGACGATTTTTATTCATTGTTTATGAGCATCTTTTGCAATATCAAGAATTCCAAGAGTTAAAAGATCAAAAAGATATTTTACTTCTTCTTTTGATCGTTGAGTAATATTATCATCCGAAAGTGCCCAAAAGCTACAGTATTCTAGTCCATATTCTCGGCACAGAGTCATAACTTTCCTCGCATTAGCATATCATCGGCGATGTCATTCAAATTGTGGAAGTCATTTATCACGAGCCCAACTCCGATTCCCATCCATGATAAAACCTATGTGTTTGAGGGATTTTTCCATAATATTGTATACAAAAGATTACCAGGATTGTACTCTCCTCTAGGGGAAAATCAAGAGAGAATATCTCTAAAACTTGCATTTGTAACATTTTTCCCTAGAATGGTCATGCCGGTATGTTCCATCGTTCCTCCTGTACCCATGGTCAGAGAGAATTATCGAAATCGTGGCATTTTATTTTCTCTCTATTTTCCCTATGAGTACACCAGGTACTAAACGACTTTTCGTATGAAACGTCCCATTCCGCATCGAGTCAGATGAACTCCGTGCTATTTTCGAAGAAGTTGCACCAGTTGCAGATTTCTTCTGGCCTACAGACCGTGAAACAGGTCGCAAGAAAGGTTTTCTTTTCGTTGATGTTGCTGAAGAAGATGTCGAAAAAATGATCGAAGCCATGAACGGTAAAGACGTTATGGGTCGTCAACTCGCTGTCAACGAAGCTCGTCCTCGCGAAGAAAGATAATCATATCTTTTATAAAAATCCTCTCAAAATGAGAGGATTTTTTTATTGTGTCTTACAACTGTTTCTAGCTATCCGCCATCCCACCATTTGACCATCTGACTATTAATCCACATAAATATATCCATCGATCGTAACATCGTCACGAGGAATCTTTCGAATCGTTACCTCATAGAGTCATCGATAATTCATATCTTTGACGATAATATGACTATCAGTAACATCCGCGACGATCCCCACGTGTCCATAGTATCTATTATATCCTCGTCCTGAAAACTGAACAATAGATCATGGAACTGGTGATGTTCCTGTTTTTATTCAGGCAGCTTTAGCATTTCGCATCCATTGGTTTGCATTTCCTCTCCATGAGACATTTTTATAATTCGCTACATACCATGTACAGTTTCATCAGACAAATCCTCTACTTTTTCCACTATATTCGATCGAATAAGCACTTTTGAGTCCAGTAGCATCAGACACAGTAACAGGTTTTTTTGTTGGTGTTTTTGTTGGTATTGGTGTTGTTTTTTCTGAAGTTGTTTTTGCAAGCGTAGACTGAGCCTTTCGTACGGCTCATGGGATTACGAGATCACTTCCTACTCGCAAAACACTCACATTCGCGAGTCGATTCACACGAACAATATCATTCACATCGATAGAATACTTGGTACTGATTTCGGAGAGAGTATCTCATTTTTCTACTCTGTGGATTACTCATGAGATCGGAGGGATTTTGAGAGTTGTTCCCGGTTTGAGGATATCACCTGCTCTCATATCATTTGCCCAAAGTATAGCATCAACACTAATATCGTACCGTTCTGAAAGCTTCGCGAGCGTATCTCATGCAACAATCGAATACGCCATAATAATCGGGGATTTTTTTGCTGGTGCTTCTGCAATTTTTTCGATTTTTTCATCCACAAGATCTTCTTTTGAGCTCGCATCAATATCGAGAGTGACGAGTCATCTATCTGAAATAAACGAGGAATCTGGATTTATATCACTATATGCCGTAATGATCGTAGATTCATCATAGTCAACCCCATGCGCACTCACATCTCTTCCGATAAATGAAAGTGAAGGATAGATCGGAAGAAGAATTACCCAAGCAAGGATAAAAACTCGGGACCTACTAAAGGTTTCTCCGAGTGAATGAATCTTGACATTGTTCCTGATAGCACGTGCGATTTTCGCGCGATTATTTGGGAGTGATGACAAAGGCTAGTATTAGGAATAAAAAACTAGGCGATAGCCGTGACTGTGAGACGAGTCTCGAAAGCACGAAATCCCTGAGTTCTGTTGTACCGTTTTTTTGATTTGATTTTGAAGACACGAATTTTTTCAGCTTTCATATGTTCGACAACGGTACATGTCACTTTTATATTTTCGAGTTTTGGCGTACCGATCTGAACTTTTTTCCCTTCGGCATCTGAGACGAGAAGTGGAGCAAAGTCGATATTTGATCCAGCATCTGCATGCTGTCTATCAACCGTAAAAGTAGTTCCGACTTCGACTGTATACTGTTTCCCACCGATTTCAACGACTGCTATCATAAAAGAAAGGGTTATGCTCATATAAGTGACTCTTTTCGAGTACTCGAAACTTATAACGAAGCGAGATAAAGGATCCTCACGAATCCGAGGGAAGAAAATAATAATATTTTCTTCATCCGAACGCGTACGCATTGTATGGAAATGATACTAAAAGTCGAGAAAAATGTCTTGACAAGAATATGGCTGGACACCTTGGTACTCCACCAAACCTTGGCGAGACCCAGAGTGACTTACTAGAAATATGGATTCTAGCATCTAGGTCATCTCGGAACTGGACTCAAAATGAGACAAATGGGACACCTAGTGGGCGTATCATATTCAAAATATTTATTTGTCAAATTTTTCTTCCTACAATCTACCACCAAATGCAACTTTTGAAATCAATGTTGCAGCAATTAGGTTTACATCTATAAATTGGTGGTATGATCAAATGAAAAACACAGATTCATGAAGGAGAACTTTATGAGATACGAATACTTCTCGGAG
>JANOWM010000078.1:0-3272 GCA_031417875.1 Candidatus Altimarinota bacterium | reverse complement strand
CTCATAATAGCTGCTATCATAGCGAGATCTATTCATGGTTCTGAGAGTGTAAGTCCTCGGCCTACATTCACATAAACATCAGAACTTTCGAGCTTGATACTTGTAAATTTTGTCATCACTGCGATCATGAGTTCGAGTTTTCACTGACTGACTCATCTACTTGACCTCTTTGGGTAGCCAAATTTTGTATAGGTTGTTAGTGCCTCTATTTCTACGAGTATTGGTCGGTTTCCATCGATAGTAAAAGTCAGTGCTGATCCTGAATGGTTAGCATTTTCTGCATCGATAAATTCCATTCCAGGATTTGGAAGATCAATAAGTCCATTTTCTTCCATACGAAAAAGTCCGATATTTTCAGATGGTCAAAATCTATTTTTGAGTGATCTCAGTATTCGATAGTTTTCTGTTCGTACTCACTCGAGGAAAAGAACGACATCGACCAGATGCTCGAGTGATTTTGGTCAGGAGATAGAACCATCTTTAGTTACATGTCCTATGAGAAGGATAGATTTTTCAGACTTCTTCGCGATATTCATCAGTATCTCTGTCATCGTACGTATCTGAGATATACTCCCTGGAGTACCGTCGATCATTTCACTCGAAAGTACTGATATAGAATCTATGATGATAATATCGCTTTTCGTTGACTGGATGGTGGCAATTATATCCTCAAATATCGCTCATGTGAGTATCTCGATATTTTCATGCGTAACGCCGAGCCTCTTGGCCCGTGAGCCAATCTGGGATATATGTTCTTCTCCGCTCACATAGAGGATATGCCCTCACTTTTCTGCATACCATTGACTCATCTGGAGAGCGAGAGTTGATTTTCCTATTCCGGGTTCTCAGGATAGGAGAAGAAGTGATCCTCGGGTGAGTCCACCTCCGAGGACTCCATCGAGTTCCCTACTCGTACTCTCAAGTTTCATAAATTCTCATGCTCATGAGATCTTAACTCATTGAGTTTCCCTGAGTGTTCCAGTCACTTTCTTTGTTTTTTTATCGATATGCGATTCCTCAAGTGTATTCCAAAGGCCACAATCTGGGCATTTTCCTGACCATTTTAGATGAGATGTCTGACAAGATGAACAGAGAAACATAGTAATAAAATTAATGTGATGGTACTAATTTCGGGAATAAAACCAAATATTTTACATTTTCCTTCCTACAAATGTCCGTATTTCATCATAAAGAAAGCCTTTTCTCATAAGAGCCGAATAGAATTTTTGTTTTTCTTTTGGTAGTGCGAGATTATATTTATTTCTATATTTTGCTACTTCCCTTCAGAGACCCTCATCATCTGAGGTATCTTCGAGTAAATCTTCTATTTGAGACTTAAAGTATGGATACTCTCTAAATAATTTTTGATAAATGATCATCTTTGATTTTCATCATTTGAGAAGTATTTGTATCTGATTTGTGATTTTCGCCTTATGTTCGCTCCAGTCTCTTATTTGTTCATCAAATAGATCGATTTTCATTTCTATCAATTCTTTTGGGAATTCCTTTCTCATGAGCTTGAATCTAATGTCTTTTTCTCACTTTCATAAAGACATAAAAGTCTTCATCCATAGATCGCACATAAGTGACTCATCATAGCCAATATCCGAGAGAAAAGCTTCGATATGGAGACATTTTTTCTTGGTGAGATAGGCACTTATTTTTTTTCTTGATGGTGCATATCGGCTAATATAGTTAGCTATGCGAAGTTTGAGATTCATACGCACATGATAATGAAAAATATTAAATTTTCATTACTTTTTCAAAAGAAAATTATTGACTCATAAAAATGATTGTGCTACAATAGCCTCATACCTATAAAAATACATATGACTACCGATATCTCTCTCATGGGTCCTCACGCACTTGCATCATATCATGGACGAATGCTCGCGCTCGAACAGTTTGGTGTCACGGCACATGCTCTCATGGTGAACGAAAAAACTCGCTCTCTCGCAAAATCGAGTAAAACAAAACGTGAGCTTGCTCTTCAGTGAGGACATAACCTCGTGACTCTCTAATATAGATCCTAATATGGTTTCAGATTCCTTATTTTTCTGTCATTCCGGCTATATGCCGGAATTTTTTCCTTTTTTGTATCATTTTTTTATACGGAAAATCATATTTTTCAGGATTATATTATTTTTTAAAAAAATAACTCACTTTCCCTCATGTATAAGCCACAAAAATAATTTGACATGAGTAACGTGATAGACTACAATAGAGGGGTAATCGCGAATATTCTCTTATTTTTAGAATATGGCACCAAAAACTACCCCCCAAACATTCATCGAATGATGCGAGGATCCAATAAAGATTACTCAAAAACTCGCAGCACTTGCTTGAAAACTAAAAGAAGCATGTGCAAAACATGTAGCAAAAATATTGACTGTTGCGGCTTTTTCTATGGGAGCAGCCTCTCCTGCCCTCGCGCAAAAAACTGATACTCCTCTCGCCGTCTCCGCTAGCGCTTCATCGGCAAAAGATGTATTGACAATGGCTTCAAATGGGGATAAATTTGATGAATTTTTAAAGAAATACGGTGACAAATCATTGGATGAGGCAGAAAAAAGACTTGAACTACCAAAATGAGACCCAAGAAGATGGGAAGAAAAAGATTTCGATAGATTCGCGAAGTATCGAAAAGAAACAAATATAGCCATAAAGAATCAAAACCAGTGAGAAATTAAAACATGAGAAGCAGTGATCAATCAAACAAAAGAAAACGATATGAAGATAGCTGAAACTGCAAGGAAAGCTTTCCCAATATACGAAGCTACTCTCAATAAGAATGGATCTCTTCAGGGTATTAGTTCTGAAGCAAAAGGGCTTATACGATATGTCGCACAGTTCAAGATACCTCCTGAGCTAGCTGAGAAAGCTGAAAATATGTTAAAATATATCTAATTTTGGAGAAGATTTAAAAATATGTTATTATAAGAAGGTAACGTATTTTTATGTCAGGCTTAGAAATTACTGCCGAAAAACAATCATGAGAAAATCCTCAAGGCATAGAACCTCAGGTAAAAGCGATTATAGAAAAAGATAAGCGCCTTTTTGATCTCTTAGTAGATGAAAAAAAAGGAGAAATTATAAAATCTACTATATCTCAAAATATTTCTATATTTCAGAGTGGTGATGCTCCTTCTGAAGAGTTGCGAATCTGGAACGATTCGTTAAAAGATGTATTGACAATGGCTTCAAATGGGGATAAATTTGATGAATTTTTAAAGAAATACGGTGACAAATCATTGGATGAGGCTGTGAAGAAA
>JANOWM010000077.1:0-7872 GCA_031417875.1 Candidatus Altimarinota bacterium | reverse complement strand
TCTATGCATGAAAAATGTCGATACAACATCCGACTTTCAGAAAAGCGATGAGTGACTATCAGTAGAGCCCTTCAGACAGAAGAAAACATAGATACATGGATGAAACTCCTCAGAGAGACGACAGAGCGTGATAGTTTTGCTTCAAATGGACGAAAGTATTATCAAATTTTTCTTGAAGAAATCAGTAAAAAAGGAAATGGGGAAATGCTTTTTGCCTATTTCGAGTGAAAGGTCATAGCGGCAGTTATCATCGTCTACACTACATCAAAAGCGATTTATTATTATGGAGCATCTTCGTCAAAAAAAGAAGATAGAAAACAAATGGCGCCATATCTTCTCCAGTGGCATGCCATTCTCGAGGCCAAAAAACGACATATTCCTCTCTATGATTTTCTCGGAGTTGCAGATCCAGAAAATCCAAATGATCCATTGAGATCAGTGACAGAATTTAAAGAAAAATTTGGATGAGAGACTCTCGAGGTATCATTTTCTCATACCGTAGGGCTTTCATTTTTTGGAAAGTGATATATTTTTCTCAAAAGATGTAAGAATTTTTTTCTGCGGTTTCCGTCATTTCGAGTGTAGCGAGAAATCTTGCTCCGTTTGTTCCCATTATGCTGTAAGCACATCAGCTCCTGTTATTCCTGCGAATGCAGGAATCTTGTTTTTTCTGCCAATACTTTTTGTGAAAAAAGTATGCAAAATCATCGGGGGGGAAGACAAACTCACTCAGTACTCGCTTCGCTCATCAAGATACTGTTATTCATCATCGTTCAAACAGTGTCTTCCCCCCGAACCCCCATTCACTGTTTGTCATCATTTCAGCGATCCCCGACTAAGGTACTCGAGGATTACAGAGAAGCAAGACATCTACCCTTTCTTCACCGTATGAGGGAAAACGATGCAATTCTTTCCTGAAATTTTTTCATAAGGCGCTTTCATAAATAGAGAAGGAACGATATGATACTCTGCATTTCGCAGATATTTCCAGAGAAAATACAGATTCAAATATTTATAGAGCCTCATCAGGTACTCGAGAGGGTTACTCACGCCTTTCATAAAATTTCTCAGGGAAAGAGTATTTCCTATATCCTTCTCCTCTTTTGTTTCTTGGGGTCGTGCGACGATAAGCCCGAGATCGTGATGACTGATGACATAAGGAATTCCACTTTCATATACCGCCTTCATTCACCATGGACCAATGTATCTCAGTACACTATGGAGCCAGATAAAATCAGGATTCATTTCCTTTAAAATATTCTTAATTTCGAAATAACGTCTAAAGTCAAAAAGATTGGTAAAAAATAATATATGCCTCTGTAGGTGAGAGAGATTCCATTTTTTTCAGTACACGCGAGAATTTTTTCCTAACAATTTTATTTCCGTGTGCAAAAAGTGCACGTATTTTTCAGCTCATCAAATAAGTGATGTATAGTCATGTATGATAAGTATGTTTTTACTAACTCATAAAATTTTCGAAATATTATTCTGCCAAGCTTCGTATGAAAAATTTTTTATATCACCACATTCTCATCTCCATCATGTTTGCATTTTTTCAAGTATTCGTAGAGTATCTTCTTTCATAAAATCCTTTCTGATAACGTAATCGAGAGCTATCATATCCTTTCATCATCATTCTCATCTTCCAATAACGGGAATAGAAAGTGAAAGTGCCTCGAGCGTGAGGAGTCAAAAGGTTTCTAAAAACCTTGAAGGCATAAGGAGAACATCGCATGTTATGAGTGTGTTTCTCAGATTTTCCTCAGAAACATGCCCATGAACCTTGAGCATATGTGGATGTTTTCTTTGGATGAGTTCAAATTCTTGTTTATATCGCCCTTCTGAAAAAATATGAAAGAAATATCACATGTCATGATTTTCTATGAGTGTGTGAATAATATCGATGACAATATCTGCTCATTTCTCATATTCGAGTCGGCTTGCGAAAGCGATTTGGAGTCTATGTTCCTTATTTTTTATGACTTCTTGGGGCATATGGAGAAAGAATGAGTGCCAAAATGAGAAACAGTAACAGAGAAAAGAAGTTTGACTCGAAAGTATGTAAAAACATATTCATGACTGCAATTCCGGTAAACATACTTGCGAGAAAAATGTGTTTTTTATAGAGTGAAAACCATAGGTAAGCCATAATTATGAGAAAAAGAACTCATCCGATAATTCCTCATTCGATAAATTGTTGGATGTACCAACTTTCGGGAATGTAGAATTTGTCTTCTTTTTCGATAAGTTCCCGACTCGTGCCAGCAAGTTTATTTACATGTCTATATGCTGGGCCAGCGCTTCAGAGTCATTGTCACCATGGTGCAGATTTGATACGATCGAGCCCTACGGTCATTCTTTCAAAATGTCATTTCGTTGATCCAGCCCTTCCGATGATAGCATCGAGCCTTCCAGAGTAGTGAAAAGTCAACAGAGATAAAAAAGTGAGAGCTAAAAATATGAGAGAAATGGTCTGTTTTTTATATTTTTTATAGAGAAAAGGAAGGCTAGAGATGATAGCGAATGATAGAGCAATGACCGTTCCGAGGAGTGCACTGCGAGAATAGGTAGCCAGTATCATGAGTATAAATCCAGCAATAAAGCATCCCTGAACAAAGTACCACTGTTTATAAGATCGAAAATAATAACTCCATATTCACATGTAAAATATCAAAAATGCTCACATAGTGTTTGGTCCATCAAGTATTCACTGAAATCTACGAACATTTGCCCCATCAATACCATGAAATATCGGAGGTTCTGAAGAAAATTGCCAATTTGAAGGATTTCACGAATAACCAAAATACAGAAGTACATCTTCTGAAAGTGGAAATTTTATGAGTGCAGATAAAAAAAGCATAACCCCTGAGCTTATGAGGAAGAGCTTTAGATAGTATGAGAGATTTTCATACAGAAGTCATCTTCCGTGATATACCACCCAAAACATGAGAAGAAATGAAAAATCATATCGTCCACCGAAGATGGTTCCAGGAATTCCAGTAGTAAACAAGGTTATTCAGAGCATGCTGACGATATAGAGTCAGAGAAGGAGGTCAATTTTCGATGATTTGAGTTCTATTTTTTTCTTTCGTAGGTTCCAAAGAAGCGCTCAGAAGAGTCAAAGCAAAAGAATTTCTTTAAAAAATCCAATACCAGCAATTCCCAACCTTTCTTTTGAAAAGACAGTGATAATAGTCGTAAATGGCAGAAGTACTATGAGTAGACGGAGAAAGAAGTCAAAAATTCCTACTTTCGAGATGAAAACAATAACAGAAGAAAACATATTTTTAAAAAGCCAAGGGTAATCCCAAAAATTACTTGCCAATAGTAATGATTTTTATAGAATATGCAACACAACAAACTTATTATTCTATGCTTTCCACTTCCCAAATCTCATCTCTCAAGTGAATCCTCCGAAAACCTCATGTGAATTCTACGTGTATTGGTTGCTCTGCTTGTACTGCTATTTCATGAGATGTCTTCGTCCTCGATGAAAATGGTCTTTCACGTGTCAAAAATATGGCTTCTTATGAGGGAAATGATGTTGATGACTCTATTTCCGCATGTCCAGTGAATGCTATCAGTTGGCAAGAATCTGATGAAACAGGTGCATATACTGGCGGAGTTATCGAACACCAAGATGTTATTTAGGTTCTGACTCGTCTTTTGGCCTGCAAAATATCGGATATGTTTTGTGGCTGATATTCCATGTGTCGTGAAATAGAGAGGAGTATTCCGGCAGCGATCATGAGCGATAAAATAGAAGATCCACCATAGCTAATAAATGGAAGTGTGACTCATGTAAGAGGCACGACATTGAGATTTACTCAGATATTTATACATGCTTGTACGAGTATAAGCATGGTGATTCATGCTGCTACATACTGCCCAAATGGATCCTTTACAGATCTCGAAATGGTAAATCATCTATAAGCGATGAGCAGATAGAGTGAGAGGAGAATAAAGGCTCCTATAAACCCGAGCTCTTCGGTAATTACTGAAAAAATAAAGTCTCATTGTACCTCTGGGAGGTATCACCATTTTTGTACTGATTTTCAGAATCCAAGACCAAAAAATCCACCACTTCCTATGGCAATAAGTCATTGTTTGATTTGATAATCTTTTCCATCAGGATTTGGCTTATCGATAAGTGTTTTATTGTCACGTAAAAAATTATCGATACGCTGGGAAATATAAGAAAGGCTATTTCCACCTCCATTTTTTGATGATATTTTCCCTATTCCATATATCATACTACTTCCGATCAGACAGACGAGAAGAGATATTCATATTGACCGAATATTTCCTCAGCCGAGATAGTACATGCCAATTGTTACCGGTGCGATAATGAGCATGGATCCAAAATCTGGCTGAAAAATTAAGAGGAGAAATACGAGAGAAACAGTCGAGAAAAATGGTATAAACCCATCATAAAAACTGGAGAGCATCATCCGAGATCGTTTCATAAAATGCGCGAGAAATATCACGAGTCCTATCTTCATAAATTCTACTGGCTGGAGCGAAAAAGGAATTCATGGAATATCAATCCATCATCTCGCACCATTGTATTCTCTTCCTATAAAAAGCACGACAAAAAGAAGAAAAAGACAGCCGACAAATATATTTTTCGCGTATTTTTCGTAGGTGATGTATGGAATTTTTGAGAATATCACGAGTGCGAGAAGGCTGATCGCTATATGGATCATATTTCGCAAGAGGTAAAAGTAGTTATGAGCTTCTTCGAGAGTTCATTGGCTTACCATGCGAGAGGTGACCTTAAACGAAGAATAGACACTCACAGAACTAATCATGATCATACCAAAAATAGCCAATCAGAGCACGAGGAAAGCAAGAGTGTGGTCGATACTTTTTTTCTGCATTTAACTTGTTTTCCTTCGTAATACGATGATAAGGGCGAGAATTCATGAAATGATAAGAAATATCAAAGGATTCGTTCCTGTTAGAGGAAGTTCTTCATTTGCTATTGTTGGTTCTGCTTCATCTGTGCTGCTTCCAGCAACATCAGTGATATTATTGTTTGGATTTGAAACACTTGCTTCAATGCTCGTACTCGTGACAGCCGTTGGATTAGTTGGTGCATTAAAGACGATAAGTGACTGTTTGAGGGGTTTTGGAGTAGTAAATTCAGAGAGCGCATCAGATCATTCAGTGATAGCGATTCATTGGTCTGAAAGAGCACTAATGATCGTAATAGTATATGATTCTCACGCTTCGAGGAGATCTACCAGGGTTACAGAAAGAGATTTCGGCATATCGAGAATACCAGTGAGACTATCCACCTTGATATTTGTTCCGTCTGATTGCTTTGCGATGCGTATACGCACAGACTCAATAACAATATTTTGTGTAAAATTCATGTTAATATGCGTATCGTCATCCACGGTTACCCCGCTCAAAAGAAGTGAATTCGTACTTCCAGTAGAAATATTGGTCCCACTTGATGAGCTTACTGTTCAGCTTTCGGCTCATATGTTTCACGGAAGACTCACAAGGGAGAAGACAATGAGAGAGAGGTAAAAAAGATATGATTTCATATTGCAAAAATGATAAGAAAATATACACTTAGTCTCTATAATAAAAAATCCCCATGAAAATGCAATGGTCGTTTCGAAATTCAGGCTTTACACTTATGGAAATTGCAATTGTAATAAGTATTTTATGAATACTTTTTTATTCCATGACGAAGATTTCATTTTTTCCACAAGAAAATATCACAAAGGCTGAACGTCTCGCAAATAAAATTGGAAGCGTTCTTCATGAGGCCCTCATAAATGTCAGAATTGGTCGCATGGATTCGAATCAACAGCCTATTAATCAGGCAACTCTGGTAATGAGTACGGCGACTGGTGTTTCATGGTTTTATACACCACTTCTTTCCGGAAGCATTGTTCCACCCTATTATGATGGTGATGACAAGTACGAAATCCGAGATATTACTTGGACAGGATGAAAACTTCCGGGAGCTCCTTCAGGAACCACCAACTATCTGACCATTACGGCCTATGCTACAGGAGTCTCTTTTACAGGAATTGCGAATACCACAGCCAATATCGTCACCATTCGTACTCGGTATATCAATATGAATAAAAAAGTGGTCTTTGATAGGCGAACTGGAAGAATAGAAGTGAATAAGGATTAAATAGCTTTCCCGTCATCCCACTTGAGCAGCATCTCGGTTGACATACTGATGTCTTCGTATGATAGAAAAAATAAAGAATTTATAGATTGACTCTTTTTTTGTCATTCCGAGCTTGCGAGGAATCTGCTTAAATGCTCTATGAAAAATAACTTTTATACATATATTATAGCAAGTCCAAGTGATGTTTTGTATATAGGCATGACGAATAACCTTATTCGAAGAATAGAGGAACACAGAAGTTGAAGTATAGAAGGATTTTCTAAAAAGTACTGATGTACAAGATTGCTCTATCATGAGTGTACCAGCTACGTACAAGAAGCAATTGCTCGGGAGAAGGAATTAAAGTGATGGGATCGAAAGAAAAAGATAAAATTAATTCAATCCATAAATCCCCAGTGGGATGACCTCTATAGCCATATTACCTCCTAAATCAGAGCAGATCCCTCGTTCCTCGGGATGACAAGAAAGAAGGTAAAATAGACACCGAGATGCTTACAGGATGATAGGAACACTAATTCACTCCCACAAGTTTTTTTACCACTTTCATCTTCTCTCACAGGCGTTTATTCATAATTTCCGCTCATTCTGCGAGCTTTGCTTCGATAATTTCTGGATGAGCGATAAGTTTTTCTCGTTCACTTCTATACGGTGCAAGGTATTCCTGGAGTACTTGAAGGAGCTCTGTCTTCGCATGTCCATATCCAAATCAGATATTTGGAGTCTCGTATTTCACTCGTATTTCTGCGAGTTTTTCAGGTGTGGCAAATACTTTTAAAAGAGCAAAGATATTACACGCTTCAGGATCTTTTATATCGTTGACTCAGAGCGAATCGGTTACGATTGACATGACGCGTTTTTTCATCGTTTTTTCATCGTCAAATATTCCGATAAAGTTATCATAACTTTTACTCATCTTACGACCATCTATTCCAGGAAGTTTTCCAAGACCTTTTGGTATGATGGCTTCAGGCTCTTTGAAAATGGGAGTCCCGTAAGTTTTATTAAAAGCCCTCGCGATGTCCCTTGTCATCTCGAGGTGCTGGATCTGATCCTCTCAGACAGGAACCGCATCGATGTCATACCCGATGATGTCCGCCGCCATGAGGATCGGATAGTTAAAGACTCACATATTCAGATCTATATTTTTTGCTTCACTGTCCTTGAAACTATGTGCCCGGAGCATAAGTGAATATGGAGTCACATTCGCTATAATCCACATAAGCTTCGTGATCTCATGGATATCCGACTGACGGAATATTGTGATGGGTGTATCCACTCCATATATAGCAAGATACTCGATAGCGATCTCGAGTGTTTGTCTCTGAAGAGTTTCACCATCTTTCACGCTTGTGAGCGAGTGAAGATCGGCGATAAATATCGCGGCATTGTTTCACTTTGCGATTTCTCCGAAGGGAAGAACGGCTCACATGAGATTCCCGAGATGGAGTGATGATCCTGTGGACTTAATACCAGTGATAATTTTTTTCATGAGACAAGTATATATTATTTTATAAAAAGACAAATCAGTTTCTAGTAAGATATATTTTCTTTTAAAAAATCCCCCATTTTCATGAGAGACTTTTTGAAGATGTAAATTACTTTTTCAGAGGAGCTTTTTTTACTGCTGGCTTTTTCGCGGGAGTAGATTTTTTTACTGGAGTTTTTACTGCTGGTTTCACTGGAGTAGAAACTTTTTTTACTGCTGGTTTTTT
>JANOWM010000076.1:0-2923 GCA_031417875.1 Candidatus Altimarinota bacterium | reverse complement strand
ATTCCAGCACTCAAAAGAAACCATATTGTGATTATGGATCGCGGAATTCATACGCTGATCGTTCGTGGACTCATGATCGGTATGTCTGAAACTCAGCTTCGATCCGGTCTACTCTGGTGGAGAAATAGTATTTATAAAGAGCTTTTTGATAAGGCTATCAATATTTACATCTCTATTGCTCCCGCCGAATCTCTCAAAAGAATCCAAGCACGCAATCTCAAAGAAAAATCAGTAACTAGCTGAAAATGAAAGAAGAAAGAAGAATGAACACTTCTTGCGCTTCATTTTATAGATACTCTCATCTATGCAGCTGATGGAAAAAAAATGACGCGTGATGATAGAAAATCATCTATCCAAAAGACTCAATCTCAGATTATTACTACCTATAATAAAGTTTTTGATGAAGAATCTCGGCCATACATAAAACTCGATGGAACCCTCTCTCTCAAAGAAGCTACTCGTGATCTTCAGTGAAAAGTTATTGACACTATTTTATCATAATGTACTCGTAAAAATATACTCCTCCTATGAACGGAGGTTTTTATTTGTCAATTTTTTTGACAAGAATAAAAATATGTGGTAAATTATCTTTGCATATTACTTTTTAACCCTTACACATATGCATACAAATACTCGTAAGCTCGTTTCTGGAGCTATTATCGCCGGTATGGCACTCGCTTCGTCAGTGCATGCGGCAACAAATATTGGTACCGGTAGTGTCGTTGGTAGTGGAGCTCTTTCATCTTCTGTCGTATGGAATGATACATTTCCTGGAACTGCAACTGGTATCGTCAATGGCCTCTCTGTCCGCGCTCGTATCAATCCGACGCTCAATATGGTCATTACCGGAAGTGGTGTCATCGATCTTGGGGTACTCTCGAGTACTGCTTACTCTACTGGTACCGTAGATATCGAAGTTGGTACCAATGCTGTCAATGGATCTTCTGTAACCGCTCGTTCTACCAATGGTGGTCTTCAAAATACTTCAAATACTGGTTATTACATCAATAGTCTTACGGCTGATGAAGTCGCTGATAGCTACCGATTCTCTTCTTCCGTTCTGGCTGCTGCTGATTCATCATACGCAAGTTTTACACAAGCTGCAACTCTCAATGCTGATGTAGCAAACAACGCAACGAATCACGTTCTCTATACATCAAATAAACCACAGTCTCTTTCTGTCGGTACTGATGATTTTACATTCGCAGTCTCTGCACAGCCTAATGCTCAAAGTCCAGCTGGTGACTACACTGATGTAGTCGTCGTAACTGTTACTGGTAACTTCTAGTAAGAAACCAAAAATACAAAAAGTCTTCTCAAGTTGAGAGGACTTTTTGATTTTTCATACTGTATCAGTATAGTACAAATGATTTACGACTCATTTTTATGAAAAAAACCTCTTTCCTTTCTCTCCTCGGATGACTCATTATCTTTTCGCTTTCTATCGATGCTTCTGCTATTTGAGAATGAAGTCGCATGAGTATGGCAGTTTCTCCTATACGAGATGAGTTCGTTGTTTCCACTGGAAGTGCTCTTACCAGACAGATGACATTTTACAATAATGCCGATGTTCCTTATAGCGTGTATATTTCTACTGAAGATTGCCAACCAGGAACTAACTATGGAACTCCTATATGCAAAGCCCCTGTAAATCCTGGAATCGATATCAGCAAAGCCTCTACCTGGATCACTACGAGTGCCACCTGAGTTTTTAGTGTTCCAGCTAAATGAAACAGGGTTATTAGTTATACTGTGACGGTTCCAGTAAACGGATATCCTGGTGGTCATTATGGAGCTATATTTTTCAATAATCCTGATCTCGCAATAGCTGGAAATACTGTTAAAATGAATCGCCGTATCGGTATGCTCTATCTTCTTACTGTTCCTTGAGATATCATTGTCGAGACTCATCTCGGTGATATTCTTATAGACCCAGGACCAGGAGGCTGACTTTGGGCGAATGATCCTTCATCAGTCATTACCTTTTTTAGTGCACCAAATAAAACCTGGAGAGAAAAATTACATCGTTTCATGATGATTTTTACTGACCCTGAAGAATCAGCCAAACTTCTCTATGAAGTAAATCCTTTTTGGGAGAAGCCAGTTCTTGAGGAAGAAGATTTTATCGTGACACTGAAGCTTCCATTTGAAAATAGCGGGAACACTCATGTGCGACCAACTGGAAAAGTATATTTACATGATTGAGAAAAACGTCTCGAACGTATCGGAAAACAAGCGGTAGTAAATGAGAATGGCGTATACCTCGGTGAAAAGGTCGTGGACTTTTTACCGATTAATGACGAAGATGGAAATGTACTCCCCTGAACAGAACGTGTTTTTAGTGTCGACTGGAAGGGTTTTGCATTTGATGATATTGACCATGATACTGGTGCAAAAACGATAGGTTTTGAGTCCCCGAGTAACTATTACTCACGAATGAATAATAACGATGCTCAGTTTCTCTACCCATGGGAAAAGCTCTCGATTCGGAATATGGAAAAACTCTTTCTCGCGAATGTCGAACTTTCATTTAAAAATCCTCTGACATGACTCGATGAGGTATCGAGTCTCGAGCTCCCGGTCAATACAAAATTTCAGTATATTGCAAAAACATTGAACTACGGGCTTTTGATAATCCTCATTCTTATCTTACTTTTGATAATGCTTATACGTAAGCTCCTGAAAGGTGATTCGAAACCAACTACCGCATATGTTGTAAATAAAAAAATACACCGTATTGAAAATGAAATAGAAGCCCTCGAACATGCAGCTGCAACTTCACTTGAAAAAGTACTTGCAAAAAAGAAAGATAAAGTGCCCGCAAAAAAACCAGTAGCGATAAAGAAAGAAGTGATTATATCTCCTCCAGTAAAAGCAAGAAAAACTCCTGTAGCAAAAAAATCTACAAAAAAAACAGTATCAT